>NZ_JBFUHL010000093.1:0-14543 GCF_056402415.1 Paenibacillus sp. P4_A9 | reverse complement strand
GTCTTGGGGTTGATCAGCACTGAAACAGATGATGAGGAAATGGAGTTTTTGGAAGATAGCTTTGATGATAATTAATCACATTAATTAGTTTTCGAATTGTTTAATGTGGTTAACTATATCTCCGTGGATAGTGGGCCTAAATGATCAACTCTTGGACATTCGCTTGACAAGCTTCTTCGACAAAAGATAAAATAACAGTGTATATTTTCATAATGTATTCAAAATCATACTAATTTCATTTGATTTTGAGAGGGCAGCTGTAAAAACCGCCAATTTTTACACTGTTGATTATGGATTATTAGCACTAGAGTGCCCTAACGCACTGTGCGCATTCATTTAAAAGCCATACTCTTTCATTGTTAAGGGTATGTATGACTAGTCAAACAATTAAATCGGATTAAAAAACCGAAGTTACCCAGGCTAACACCTTGGAGAAACCAACGAGKAGGTGAACAAGATGACTGCCATCTGGATCGCGATCATTCTCGTTGTTGGAGCTGCATGCTTAGGGATTGGTTATTTTATCCGTAAATCTCTTGCAGAAGCGAAAATTTCCAGTGCTGAAACAGCCGCTGAGCAGATAAGAGAATCTGCCAAAAAGGAAGCAGAAGCACTGAAAAAAGAAACGGTTCTGGAAGCAAAGGACGAAGTGCATAAGCTAAGGTCCGAAGCTGAAAAAGACATTCGTGAACGTCGAAATGAAATTCAACGACAAGAAAGACGATTGTTGCAAAAAGAGGAATCGCTGGATAAAAAATTAGAATCTCTCGAGCGTAAAGAAGAGTTAGTAGCCAACAAAGAGAAGCGTATCGAAGATACACAAACACAGATTGATCAGCTTTATAAAAGCCAAGTTTCCGAATTGGAGCGAATTTCTGGTCTTACAATGGAAGAAGCTAAGAGTATCATTCTGACAAATGTAGAGCAAGAAGTTCGCCATGAAACTGCGCAGCTAATCAAAGAGATTGAACAACAAGCCAAAGAAGAGGGCGATAAGAAAGCACGTGAGATCATCACACTTGCTATTCAGCGGTGTGCGGCAGATCACGTAGCTGAGACCACGGTTTCAGTTGTCTCGTTGCCTAATGAAGAAATGAAAGGCCGTATTATCGGTCGTGAAGGTAGAAATATCCGTGCATTGGAAACATTGACTGGTATTGACCTTATTATTGATGATACGCCTGAAGCAGTAATCTTATCAGGTTTTGACCCAATCCGTCGTGAAATTGCTCGCACATCACTTGAGAAACTTGTGGCGGATGGACGTATTCATCCAGCACGTATCGAAGAGATGGTTGAGAAGTCCCGTAAGGAAGTGGACGAACGTATCCGCGAATATGGGGAGCAAGCGACGTTTGAAGTTGGGGTACACGGATTGCATCCTGACTTGATCAAAATTTTGGGGCGCCTGAAGTTCAGAACAAGTTACGGACAGAACGTGTTGAAACATTCCATGGAAGTAGCGTATCTGGCTGGTTTAATGGCCGGGGAGCTCGGGGTAGACGTAACTTTGGCGAAACGTGCCGGGCTGCTTCATGACATTGGTAAAGCGTTAGACCATGAAGTTGAAGGGTCTCACGTTGAAATCGGTGTTGAGATAGGTAAGAAATACAAAGAGCATCCAATCGTTATTAATAGTATTGCTTCACATCACGGTGACGTGGAAGCAACCTCTGTTATTGCCATGCTAGTCGGTGCTGCAGACGCATTGTCCGCGGCGAGACCAGGGGCTCGTAGAGAGACACTAGAAACGTATATCAAACGTCTTGAAAAGCTGGAAGAGATTTCAGAGTCGTTTGAAGGTGTTGAGAAATCATATGCCATTCAAGCAGGCCGTGAAGTTCGCGTTATGGTGCAGCCAGAGAAAGTGGATGACACTGAAGCGTTCCGTTTAGCCCGTGATATTACGAAGAAAATCGAGGGTGAACTCGATTATCCAGGACATATTAAGGTTACGGTCATTCGTGAAACAAGAGCAGTTGAATACGCTAAATAAGAACCAAATGCGAAAAGTGGCTATCATAGCCACTTTTCCTTATTTTCAAGGCCGAATGTAAACTTCAGTGGTGCTAACCAGAACGGTTTCGGTCATAAAGGAGCTAGTCTTACGTTATGAAAATTGTATTTATCGGTGACATCGTAGGTTCTGTTGGAAGAAAAGCATTGAAGAATATCATGCCAAGACTTAAGCAATTACATCCACATGCCGTGTTCATTGCTAACGGAGAGAATGCGGCCGCGGGTAAAGGAATTACATCAGCAATTGCGAAAGAGATATATGAGATGGGCATTCAGGCGATTACGATGGGAAATCACACATGGGATCAGAAAGAGATCTTTGATTTCATTGATCGAGATGATAAAATGGTCCGTCCTGCGAACTTCCCGCCAGGGACTCCAGGAAGAGGACATACGACAATTAAAATTAAGGATCAAGAACTTTTGATCATTAATTTACAAGGACGAACATTCTTGCCACCGATCGATTGTCCATTCCGTAAAGTGGATGAAATTTTGGAAGGCGATAAGAAAAAACATAAATTTGTATTTGTCGATTTTCACGCGGAAGCGACTTCAGAGAAAATCGCAATGGGCTGGCATTTGGATGGGAGAGTTTCTGCGGTTGTTGGAACGCATACTCATGTACAAACGAATGACAACCGTGTATTGCCTCAAGGAACGGCATATGTGACGGATGTGGGGATGGTAGGGCCTCGTGATGGCATATTGGGGGTAGAACGTAATGCTGTGCTTCAGAAGTTCAAGACACAGCTTCCTGTTCGTTTCATAACGGATGAGGGGAAATGGCATTTCCATGCCGTTGTACTTGAACTAAACGATCAGACAGGACTAGCCAAAGGGATTAACTTGATTCGGTATGATGAAGATCAGGTATTCATGGATTAGCGCGCAATCAGTAATAATGGGATGAGTTAGCATGTTTAGTCAACTTTGCGAATATGATGGGTATTGGAAGCTATCCATCATTTCCGAGGAGGTACTATTCATGGATGTATTAAAAGTTTCAGCAAAATCCAATCCAAACTCCGTAGCAGGTGCATTGGCAGGCGTATTGCGTGAGCGTGGAGCCGCTGAGCTTCAAGCGATAGGTGCAGGCGCATTGAACCAAGCCATCAAAGCAGTAGCTATCGCAAGAGGATTTGTGGCGCCTAGTGGAGTCGACTTAATATGTGTACCAGCCTTCACGGATATCGTTATTGATGGGGAGGACCGGACAGCTATTAAATTGATTGTCGAGCCTCGGTAGACGGTAAGGCAAGGCAACCTGTATAAGTGTTGACTTTCATGACTGACAACCAGTTCAAACGAAATGTTATCACAGTACCTATGAAACCTCTGTATAGAGGTTTTTGTGCTGTTTAGATACCTTTATACGATGTCAGGAGGCTGGAAAAGGATGGGGATTGTAGACGGACATTGCGATGCACTAACGAAGCTATACAAGAATCCTAAGTTAGATTTCAACCAGGATGAGTTAGAACTGGATGTAAGCTTTCCAAAGCTTCAGCAGGCAGGGGTTAAGGTACAATGTTTTGCCATCTATCTTCCGGAATCCATTTCCAACCCAAGCTTTGAGCATATTTTGCAAATGATAGATATTTTTCATCGGAAGATTGCAAGTCACCCGCAAATGAGCTTTATTCAATCAGCTGCGGATTGGCTAGCGTTGGAGCAGTCCCAGAAAGTTGGGGCCATTTTAACTTTGGAAGGTATGGATGCGCTTGTTGGGAATTTGACCCACTTACGCATTTTATATCACTTAGGCGTTCGCTGTGCAGGAGTGACCTGGAACTATGCGAATTGGGCGGCGGACGGTGTATTGGAGCCCAGAAATGGCGGGTTTACAAAAAAAGGTAAGCTCATGTTAAAAGAAATCGAAACTTTGGGTATAATAGTCGATGTGTCCCATCTTTCTGTAGCAGCATTCTGGGAGCTCGCCCAAGATTACAAAAAACCATTCATTGCTTCACATTCAAACGCGTATCACATTTGTCCCCATCCAAGAAATTTATCAGATGATCAAATTAAAGCTATCATAAGATGTAAAGGTTTGATGGGTATTACATTTGTACCTTACTTTCTGGATAGCTCAAAAACAACCATTCAGATCTCATCGATTCTGAAACATATTGATTATATCTGTGCATTAGGCGGAGAGGCCCATATTGGGTTTGGTTCGGATTTTGATGGCATCGAGCAGTGGGTGGAAGATTTAAGACATGTTGGACAATACGGAAATATTATAGAGGCTTTATGTAAAAACTATACGGAGTCGCAAGTAGAGGCATTCTTGTATGGGAATTGGCGAAATTTCATGTTGGCGAACCTCCCGCAATGATAGGGAGGAATCAATCTAATATTGATATGGATACAATCTAAAAACTCTATCTTTTAGAAACGGTTAAACCTCTTGCAATTTACTCTGCAAAGGCATAGAATTTGGATGACGAGTGAAAGAAAATTTTTATTGCATCATCTTAAATTACTAAACAATTAGCTTATCAAATTTTCCTCATGCAGCTACAATTAAAAGGAGTGGACGTACGGTGATTAGTCAGTTATCTTGGAAAATCGGAGGTCAGCAGGGTGAAGGGGTCGAAAGTACAGACCGCATTTTCTCCACTGCATTGAACCGTCTCGGTTACTATTTGTATGGGTACCGTCATTTCTCTTCACGGATTAAGGGGGGGCATACAAATAACAAGATTCGCATCAGCACCAAGCCGATTCGCGCAATCTCAGACGACTTAGATATTCTTGTTGCTTTTGACCAAGAAAGTATCGATTTCAACGCACACGAACTTCGTGATAATGGTGTTATCGTTGCGGATGCTAAATTTAACCCTGTTTTACCTGAAGGAATCAAAGCTAGATTGTTCCCAGTACCGATCACTGCAATCGCAGAGGAATTAGGAACTTCCCTATTTAAGAACATGGCCGCGTCAGGCGCTTCATGGGCTCTACTTGGCTTGCCGATTGACGTGTTTAATAAAGCTGTTGAAGAAGAATTTGGCCGTAAAGGTGCAGCTGTCGTTGAGAAGAATATTGAAGCAGTTCGTAAAGGTGCGGAATCCGTTCTTGAACTCGCTGGTGGACCTATCGCTGACTTCCAACTTGAGCCTGCTGACGGACAACAAAAATTGTTCATGATCGGAAATGATGCAATCGCTCTTGGAGCTGTAGCTGCAGGTTGCCGCTTCATGCCAGCTTATCCAATTACACCTGCATCCGAAGTTATGGAATATTTGCAAAAAGTACTTCCTAAATTGGGTGGAACAGTTATTCAAACTGAAGATGAAATTGCAGCATGTACAATGGCAATCGGTGCTAACTACGCGGGTGCTCGTGCTCTAACAGCTTCTGCAGGTCCTGGTTTGTCCTTGATGATGGAAGCAATTGGTCTTGCTGGTATGACAGAAACACCAGTTGTTATCGTTGATACACAACGTGGTGGCCCAAGTACAGGACTTCCAACAAAACAAGAGCAGTCCGATTTGAACGCAATGGTTTACGGAACTCACGGTGAAATCCCGAAAATCGTATTATCCCCAAGCACGATTGAAGAGTGCTTCTACGATACAATTGAAGCTTTCAACCTTGCTGAGAAATACCAAGTACCAGTTATTCTTATGACAGATCTTCAGCTTTCCCTAGGTAAACAATCCGCAGAAATGTTGGATTACAACCGCATCGTGATTGACCGCGGCGCACTAGTCACTGAAGCTCCTGAACAAGAACCGAATCAATTGTTCAAACGCTATGAGTTCACGGAAAAAGGTGTTTCACCACGTGTGATTCCAGGCGTTAAGCACGGTATCCATCATGTAACAGGTGTAGAGCATGACCAAACTGGTCGTCCGTCGGAAAGCACTGAAAACCGTCAACGAATGATGGATAAGCGTCTTGAAAAGTTGAAACACATTCAAGTGACGGATGCGATTAAAGCTGATGCACCTCACGAAACACCAGACCTTCTTATCATAGGTATGGGTTCAACTGGTGGTACAATTGATGAAGCTAGACGTCGTGTTGAATTGGAAGGTATCAAAACCAACCATGCAACAGTTCGATTGATTCATCCATTCCCAGCTGATCAACTAAGACYGCTTGTTGAAAAAGCGAAAACAGTTATCGTTGTTGAAAACAACGCGACTGGTCAATTAGCAGATCAAATCAAACTTCATGTTGGGCATGCAGATAAAATTAAAAATGTGCTTAAATATAACGGTAACCCATTCTTACCAGCAGAAATCGAACAAAAATGTAAGGAGTTGACTTTAGCATGGCAACATTAAAAGACTTTCGTAACAATGTAAAGCCTAACTGGTGTCCTGGATGCGGAGATTTCTCCGTTCAAGCGGCTATTCAGCGCGCTTCAGCTAATGTTGGTTTGGAGCCGGAAAACTTAGCAATCGTTTCAGGTATCGGATGCTCTGGACGTATCTCTGGATACATCAATGCCTATGGATTCCACGGTATCCACGGAAGATCATTGCCAATCGCACAAGGCGTGAAAATGGCTAACCGCGATTTGACAGTTATCGCTTCTGGCGGAGACGGAGACGGCTTTGCGATTGGTATGGGGCACACTGTTCATGCTATTCGTCGTAACATTGATGTTACTTACATCGTAATGGATAACCAAATCTACGGTTTGACGAAAGGTCAAGCTTCTCCACGTAGTGCGGAAGGTTTCAAAACGAAAAGCGTACCATCAGGTACAATTGAGTCTGCGATCTCTCCTTTAGAAATCGCAATGGCTGCTGGTGCTTCGTTCGTTGCACAATCGTTCTCCAGTAACTTGAAACAGTTAACAGCTGTAATTGAAGCTGGTTTGAATCACAAAGGTTTCTCCTTGATTAACGTATTCAGCCCATGTGTAACTTTCAACAAAGTAAACACGTATGACTGGTTCAAAGAGAATATCGTAGATTTGGATGAGATTCCAGACTATGATTACACAAACCGCGTGATGGCGATGACGAAAATTATGGAAACAAACTCCATGTTGACGGGTATCATCTACCAAAACAAAGATAAAAAGAGCTACGAAGATTCCATTCCTAGCTTTGCTAAAGAAGGTCTTACGAAACAAGATCTTAAGCTTTCTGAAGCTGACTTTAGCAAATTTCTTACTGAGTTCAAATAAACCATTACTTACGAAGGCATGCGGTGAAATTCCGTATGCCTTTTTTGTTAAGCGGTAATACTTAAAATTAGGATTTGAATGAGAGGATGATTTCCACAATGCCGTTGATTCCAATTGGTGTTTCAGCAAGACACATACATCTTTCACAAATGCATTTAGTCGAGCTCTTCGGTGATGGTTATGAGCTTTCGGTATTCAAAGATCTTTCCCAGCCTGGGCAATACGCGGCACAGGAGACTGTTGCCATTGTAGGGCCTAAAGGTCAATTTGATAAAGTGCGGATTCTAGGTCCGATAAGACCTCAAACACAAATTGAGGTTTCACGCACAGATGCTTTCACATTAGGAATTCATCCTCCAGTACGTGAATCGGGTCAAATTGAAAATACGCCTGGATTGCGTGTGATTGGCCCCAAAGGGGAGGTTACCTTAGAGAAAGGGGTCATTGTTGCGGCAAGACATATTCATTTCCATACTACCGAAGCTAATCAATGGGGGATTCAAGATAAACAACGCCTTCGAGTTCAATTGCGTGGTGAAAGACCGTTAATTTTAGAAGATGTGATTGCGCGAGTATCGGATCAATTTGCTTTGGATATGCATATTGATACAGACGAAGGAAATGCAGCGGGTGTTAAAACAGGAGACGAGGCGGAGCTTCTTCTTTAATATTAATGGCATTAATTATTATACGAAGGACTAATCATACGAATCTAACCATCCATTACACAAACAGGTGAAGGATGGTTTTTATTTGCATAATTTAAAAGGAAATTACGCAAAGATGTAACTTTTGCTTGTTTTCGGGTATATTCGACATAAATGTATAGAGGCTCCATGTAAATCATGGTAAGATTGTTTACAATAGTTTTATATTTATGCGTATTGTTAGGCGTATTGATCTGAACCAGTAACTTCTTCGGTTTGTAATTATCAATGCCTAAAGTGAGGAGACATCATTGTGGAAACTATCTCAAGTACTTATAACATCCCCCTCGTCATCTTTTCGATTCTCATTGCCATCATAGCATCATTTGCTGCGTTGGATCTTGCAATCAGAATCCATAAGGCCAAAAGCTCTGCAAGGCAAGCCTGGTTGGCTGGAGGCGCTTTTGCTATGGGAATGGGCATTTGGTCCATGCATTTTGTGGGGATGCTGGCATTTCATTTGCCTTTATCCGTCATGTACCAATTGTCTACGGTGATTTACTCCATTATACCAGCGCTACTTGCATCTTGGTTAGCCTTACATATCATTAGCCGATCCATCATGCGTAAGTCTCACGTGTTTATCGGAGCTGCTTTGATTGCCACAGGTATCGTTTCTATGCATTACATTGGTATGGAAGCAATGGTCATGGGCGCAACAATTGTATATAATCCCTTTCTATGGGCTCTTTCTGCCATCATTGCTTATGTTGTTTCATTAGTAGCACTCCTGTTGTTATTCTCGGTAAAACAGAATGCAAGTTCTCCTCGCATTTTGATGCGGAAACTAGGTAGTTCGTTGATCATGGGGATTGCCATATGTGGTATGCACTATACGGGCATGGCTGCTGCAACATTCAAGCATGATCATGCTCATTTGGTCTCAGAGCGTACATTTGACACTTCATTGTTAGCGTATTTGATAGGATTTGGCATTTTGTTCATTTTAGGGTTGACATTCATCAGCACATTTATTGATAGACGATTTGAATCGCAGCTGATGATGTCAGAGAAAAGATTTCGCTCCGTCGTGGAATCAGCCCATGATGCCATAATATTAGCGGATAGTAAAGGGACAATTATATCTTGGAATAAAGGTGCCCAAATAATTTTTGGATATGAAGAACAGGAGCTTATCGGTGAGAAATTACATATTATTTTCCCGGATCGTTATCTAGCCTATCATCAAGAGCGTTTGGAGAGTCTCATGACTATTACCGAGGAGAATGAGTTTGGTAGAGCATATGAACTACAAGGTTTAAGAAAAGATCAAAGCGAGTTACCGGTTGAACTATCTTTAGCAGTTTGGAAAGAAGAAGGAAGCACGTACATAAGCTGCATCATCCGAGATATTTCAGAACGAAAAAGGGCTGAAGAAAAAATCAATCAAATGGTGTATCGCGATGCACTAACGGGGTTGCCGAATCGGCTATTATTGAATGATCGACTCGAACTCGCTTTGGATCAAGCTCATGAAAACCAGCAAATCATAGGAATTATGTTTATTGATCTAGATCGGTTTAAATATATTAATGACACATTAGGTCATGCAATGGGTGATAAGTTATTGATAGAGGTTGCAAATCGATTCGAAACTTGCATTGGTAAAGGTGATACGGTTTCTCGGCAAGGCGGCGATGAATTTATTGTTCTTTGGGCGCACACAACCGCTGATGAAATGATGAAAAATGCTCAAAAAATTGTTCGTATATTCTCTCAGTCATTTAGCATTCTTGAACATGAGCTATTCGTTACGCCTTCGATTGGTATCAGTCTCTACCCATCAGATGGTGGAGATATTGAGACATTGATTAAGAATGCAGACACTGCGATGTATCGTGTGAAAGAACAAGGAAAAAATAATTTTCAGTTTTACACACCGGAGATGAACGAAGCAGTAACTAAAAAAATGCAGATGGAAATAGGATTACGTAAAGCATTGGAACGAAATGAATTTAGAGTCTTTTATCAGCCTCAGGTTGATGTGAATTCGGGTAAGGTTATCGGTGCAGAAGCACTAATCCGTTGGCAACACCCAGAATGGGGACATATATCTCCTGCTGATTTCATTCCATTAGCAGAAGAAACGGGATTAATAATTCCCATTGGTGAATKGGTGCTCAATGAAGCATGCCGCCAAAATAAAGAATGGCAGAACCAAGGATTCGTTCCATTGCGTATGGCAGTCAATATTTCATCAAAGCAATTTAAGCAAAGTAACTTAATTGAAATGGTGAGTCATGCATTAGAGGAGACTGGGTTAGCTCCGCATTATCTTGAACTTGAGTTAACGGAAAGTATTATTCAAGATTCGAAGTACGCCATTGAGACCATGCATAAACTAAAAACGATGGGTATCTTTTTATCGATCGACGATTTTGGAACTGGCTATTCTTCCTTAAATTATTTGAAGCTTTTTCCGATCGACAGCTTAAAGATTGATCAATCTTTTACCCGAAATATGTTTGAGGATGCTAAGGATGCTGCACTTGTACATACGATTATTACAATGGCACATAATTTGGATCTGAAAGTTATTGCAGAAGGTGTGGAAACGAAGGAACAGCTTCAATTCTTACTACAACGAGAATGTAATGAAGCGCAAGGATACTTATTTAGTCGGCCAATTCCTGCACAAGAGATGACAAGCATTATCAAACAGCAATATACCTATGGTTAGATGCGAAATCTTCAGCCTTCTCTTTAGAGAAGGTTTTTTGTCCATATAACGTGTTACAGAAGCCATTATGGATATACAGGTATCATTTGTGCTATAATTTGATATTGGGTTAATACAAGTTTGAGCTATATTTATAGATAAAGGGAAGTGAATTCATCATGTCGAAGGAGAACCAAAATACATCGGATTTAAAATCCGACAAGGTTAAGGATTACTCCAAATACTTTGACTTCTCGGATGCGAAAGTGTTAAGCCAAGAAGAGGGCAAAACGACTTATCGAATTAAAGGTCGGAATATCCAAATCAATTCTGCACCCAATTATAAGGATGAGAAGCAACGTGGTAAAGAGGACATTCAGGTTCATTACGATTTCGCCATTCCGGAAGATATGCAGCAATTTGGTAAGGACAAATATTATTTAATCACCACTTATGGTTGTCAAATGAATGAGCATGATACCGAAGTCATGAAGGGCCTTTTCGAGCAAATGGGCTATACAGCTACGGAAGACAAGCAGATTGCAGATGTCATCTTGTTAAATACGTGTGCAATTCGTGAGAATGCCGAGGATAAAGTGTTCGGTGAGCTTGGTCATCTGAAAACATTGAAAGCGCAGAAGCCAGGACTTATTCTCGGTGTATGTGGATGTATGTCGCAGGAAGAATCCGTTGTCAATCGTATTATGCAAAAGCATGCCTTTGTCGATATGATTTTCGGAACACATAATATTCATCGCTTACCAAGCCTTTTGAAAGATGCCTTTTTCAACAAAGAAATGGTTGTGGAGGTATGGTCAAAGGAAGGCGATATCGTAGAAAATCTCCCCAAAAAACGGGAAGGTATCCGTGCTTGGGTTAATATTATGTACGGCTGCGATAAGTTTTGCACCTACTGTATCGTGCCATATACACGTGGTAAAGAACGAAGCCGTAGACCACAGGACGTTTTGGCTGAAGTCAGGGATTTGGCTCGTCAAGGCTTTCAGGAAATTACGCTACTAGGACAGAATGTCAATGCCTATGGCAAAGACTTTGAAGATATAACGTACACGTTCGCTGATTTGATGGACGATATTCGTAAAATTGATGTTCCGCGTATACGTTTCACAACATCGCATCCGAGAGATTTTGATGATCGCTTGATCGAAGTTTTAGGCAAACGAGGTAATCTCGTTGAGCATATTCATTTGCCAGTGCAAGCTGGTAATACAGAAGTCTTAAAACGGATGAGCCGGAAGTATTCGAGAGATCATTATTTGCAGCTTGCTGGTAAAATTAAGGCAACAATGCCTGATGTTGTGTTAACAACTGACATTATCGTTGGTTTTCCAGGCGAGACGGATGAGCAATTCGAGGATACGATGACGCTGTACGAGGAAGTTGGTTTTGATTTTGCGTTTACCTTCATTTATTCTCCGAGAGTAGGTACGCCTGCAGCTGAGATGGAAGACAATGTTCCAATGGAAGTGAAGAAACAACGCTTATACCGTCTGAATGAGCTGGTCAATAAACTAAGCAAAGACAGCAATGAGCGATTGCTGAATCAAACCGTTGAAGTATTGGTTGAAGGTGAAAGTAAAAACAATGTGGATGTGCTTGCCGGCCGTACACGGACGAATAAACTCATCCATTTCACAGGAGATCCATCCTTGATTGGCCAAATGGTTGAGGTTAAAGTCACTCATGCACAAACTTGGATTTTGAAGGGTGAAATTGTTCAAAAGCCACTTCAAATGTCAGTATAATATTTTCTAACGAGATTAAATAGGAGCGTGTTTAGATATGTCCCAATGTGATCATGCACATGATGATAATCAGCCTCATGCATTTAAAGTAGAGGAATTTACGAATACAGAAATGGTCGTCCGCGAAGATATTTTGGCGAAAGCGAAGGAACTTGCTACTTTACTTACAACTTCCAATGAAGTTCAGTTCTATCAAAAAGCTGAAAAGCAAATCGCAACAAATCCAGATATTCAAACCTTAATTAGCGCCATTAAGAAAAAGCAAAAAGAGATTGTTGCTTTTGAAACGTTCCAAAACAAGAAAATGGTGGAAAAAATCGAGAATGAAATCGAAGTCCTGCAGGATGAATTAGACGGGATACCGATCGTTAACGAGTTCAAGCAAACACAAGAAGATATTAACTATTTGCTTCAACTTGTCATGTCGGTAGTCAGAGATACGATTTCGGATAAAATTAATGTTGAAGCAGGCGCGGCAGAAGCACCAACTTCTTGCGATTAAGGATTACATGTAGAAGAGAAGGAAATCGCCCTCAACGAGCCGAGTAACAGCTTGACTTGAGCGGCGATTTTTTCCAAAACATAAGAATTACTAGGCTTACGTGAAGGAGAGTTGTCATGCTGACAGTTCGAAATTTAAGTAAAGTATTTCCCCCAGACAATCAGGTTCTATCGCAAATTAGCTTTCAGGTAGATGCAGGTGAATTTATCGCGGTAATCGGGAGCAGTGGAAGCGGGAAAACAACGCTGCTGAAGTGTATTAGTCACCAAGAGAAATGGACAAGCGGTCAGCTCATTTATAACTCAAATGATATTACGAAGCCAGGTCCATGGGACCGTTTTAAATTAGGCAAGGATTTTGCCTACCTAGAAGAGAAGCCTTTTTTAAATCGGAATAAAAGCGCTGTCAAAAATGTGTTGATGGGCAGGGTGTATCAAGCTCCGCTTCGAATGGTCACGGGCTTGTCGTCGAGAAATGAGAAAATCGATAGCATGGACTTCTTAGAGAAGGTCGGCCTTTTGGATAAAGGGGACAAGAAGGTTKGTCAGCTTAGTGGTGGCGAACAGCAACGTGTAGCGATTGCTAAAGCGTTGATTCTTGGACCTAAGGTACTCGTCGCAGATGAGCCTGTATCTGGACTTGATCCCAAGTCCACGGAGTACATTCTGCAAGATTTGAAGTCCTTGTGCAAAGAGAGGAACATGAGTGTAATCGCCACGCTGCATAAGGTTGAATTAGCGGAACGATTCGCAACGCGTATTTGGGGGGTCTCTGAAGGTAGAATTGTATTAGACATTCCAGCTAGACCACTTACACTCAATGAAAAAATGCTCGTTTTTGGACAAATATGATTAGGGTCTTATTCGTCTGTTTAGGTAACATATGTCGTTCGCCCATGGCGGAAGCTGTATTTCGTCATCAAGTGAAGGAAGCGGGACTTGAAGCTGTCATTTCTATAGATTCGGCCGGCACAGGGGATTGGCATATCGGTCATCCTCCACATCAAGGAACACGGGATATTCTTGACCGTCATCATATTGGTTATGAAGGCTTGAAAGCCAGGCAACTACGTCCTGATGATTTCCACCAATTTACTTACATCATTGCGATGGATGAAAGTAATGTTGCGAATCTCGCCTCGTTTGCTCCTGAATTAGCGGGGGATGTGAAGAATGCATCGATACATAAATTGTTGGATTTCTCAAGTAATCTGGGGCATTCCGACGTGCCTGATCCGTATTATACCGGGAAGTTTCAAGAAGTGTTTGAGTTGGTGGAGGAAAGCTGCAGTCGATTACTCGCATTTATCGTTGAGAAGGAAAAGTTAGCTAAATAAGTGTATTGAAATTTAATAAGCAAGCTGGACAAGAGTGCACTCTTATCTAGCTTGCTTATTTGATATGTTTTCAGTTTTGTTGGAAAATAATTGAACATTGCGTGCCGCGATTRAGKCTGCTTGAAAATGAAATTTTACCGTTCATTTTCTGTATAAGGCTCATGACTACGACAAGTCCAAGTCCTGTTCCATGTTCTTTGGTCGTATAGAAGGGCTTACCCAAGGAATTCAGTTGCGTATCCGTCATTCCAACACCCGTGTCTGAAATCGAGATCTGGACAGCGCTAGGATGCTTCCAAGTGCGTAAGGACAACCGTCCTCCTTTAGGCATGGATTCAATTGCGTTTTTAATGAGATTGAGTAAGCATTGGCGGAGCTTTTGGGACTCGCCAAGAATATATA
>NZ_JBFUHL010000092.1:0-14755 GCF_056402415.1 Paenibacillus sp. P4_A9 | reverse complement strand
CGATTAGGCACGATCCATCCAGAAGGCCGTACCGCATAGTCGGACTCTCGAATATAAGGGACTATCGGTTGGACTTTGATGGTTTCAAGAAAAGATGGTTCCATGGGTTCTCCTTATTTTGCGTACTAATATAATAAGATTTTACAAGAAATAAGTAGAGTTTCACAATGTTTTTTTTAGCTATTTATCTTATATTTAATATAATTCTTAAAGATTCTATAAGGAGGTAACGTAATGACAAGAGTAAATAATAACAACCTAGGCTTGATTCCGCTTGCAGGTGTTTGTAGTTATGAAGACGCTTGCAAGGTTGGCTATGACATTGATCATAACGTAAGTTTGCTAAGAAGATATTTATATTCCGAATCGCAGTTAAATCAAATTTTGGCAGCACATATTACAAATGTTCCTGAGTGGGAGGTAAAAGGGGCTTTCGGGTTGCATATGTGGCTGGATGCTGAACATAGTGCGGCACTGCGCAAAAGGGTAACAGAGATGAGGGAACCACCTTTGCATCTGGATAAAGTGCCTGACGATCAGCTCGAGGCATTCTTCCATGAAGTCATTCGTGCAGAGACAACGCTAGAACTGGTAGTAGGAATTTACAGGGTGGCAAAGTCGGAATTAGTGCGTTCAATGAAAAAGCATATAGCAGAGACGAATCCATTGGTCGATCATCCGACCTGCAGAGTGTTGAAGCTTATTTTAGTGGAAGAGGAAGAGAGCCTTTCATGGGGGGAGGATGCTGTGCGAGCGCTTATTCGTACGGAAGAAGATCAGCAGGCAGCAATGAAATGGCAAAAGCATCTGGAGACTTTCCTGTTCGCCGCAGGCGGCATTTCAGGTGACTTGGTCAAGCCTCAAGATTGGCAGCCTGTTACGCCACGAGCAAATGGCCAAGCTTATGACATGAAGGTGGAACCTCGGCGGGATGCAAGATTCGCGGATTTCTACAATTCAACAGCTAACTTCGATCAATACTATTTTGACGAAAATCGTCCTGCGGATGAAAGAACGTATGCCCTACTCTTCAAACGTCTTCGGGAAATGGATGTACCTGAGTGGATGGGACCTATCATTTACAAAACGAAGGGCAAGCCTTGGGAGTACTATACGKACTTGAGTCGACAGCTATGGGACGAAGCTCGTCATTCGATGATGGGTGAAGTGGGGTTATACCAAGATGGCGTTGAGTTTTACAAATATCCAGTAGAGTATTTAACAACAATGGCATTAAACACGACTGCTACTCCGTTGGAGGCGCATCTTGTTCTTTGGTACATCGAACAAGGATTAATGCCGAAAGACATCGGTAAACATTTTGAATGGGTCATTGCCAAAGCATCGGATAATGAGCTTGCAAAAACATTTCAGGATTATGATTGGGCTGATGAGGTCCTGCATGCGCAAATCGGCAGAAAATGGTTAGTCTCAGAGTTCAAGGACATGGGAGAGCTTAAAGAAATAGCTGAAAGTGTGATGAAGCGAAACTTGGCAGAGAAGGTTAGACTTAGCTTGCAATCGGATCAAAAAGAATGGTGGCCTGAATTTCTTGCTGAAATTCGTGCTGGTAAAGAAAGAATACGCGGAGGTGTAAACGTATGAATTTAAAGGATAAAGTTTGTGTGGTCACGGGAGCAGCTAGAGGGATTGGCTTGTCATTAGCAAAGCAGCTTCATGCAGCTGGTGCTAAAGTCATGCTTAGCGATGCTGATGAAAACGCGTTGCAAGAAGCCGTGAGGAGTCTATCCTCTKATCGTGTCAGTGCGTGGAGAACCGATGTCCGCTCAGAGTCCGATATAGCTGCATTGGCAGAGAATGCAGAGTCTCAGCTTGGACCTATCGCAGTCTGGATCAATAATGCAGGCGTTGCAAGGCATAAACTGATTACAGAATATACCGAAGAAGATATTGATTGGATGATGGATGTCAATTATAAAGGGACTGTCCTTGGCTGCAAGCATGCACTTCGTAGCATGAAAGAGCAGCGTGTAGGCCACATTATCAATATCATTTCCACGGCTGGATTAACGGGCGTGCCTACGGAGTCTGTCTATTGCGGAACTAAATTTGCAGTAAGAGGATTTACGCAAGCATTGCAAGAGGAAGCTGCACAATTCAATATCCGTGTTTCCGGTATCTACCCGGGTGGCGTAAATACGACTTTCTGGGACATAGCGCGCGAACAGAAATCACCTGTTGAAAAATATTTAACACCTGACGATGTTGCCAAAGCCATTGTCTCTGTGATTGAAATGGATGATAACTGTGTCACGCATGAGATTGTTCTACGATCCATGAGGGATGCAAATTTTAGCTTACAGGATATAAATCAATGAGGATGCAGCTGCATTCAGAGAACTTTCAATCTGCAGCATTGAACGCACGTCGCGTCTACCGTCTCTTGCTTCCAGAACCGCGACCAGTCGGTAGACTGCCTTTATTGATTTTGCTGCATGGCGTTCATGGCTCCGAAATCGATTGGACGGAGCAAGGAAATGTAGTTCAAACCATGCAGGATTTGATGGAGGACAATCGGATAGGTCCCATGGCTATTCTCATGCCATCCGATGGATTGACCGCTATTGGTACCGGTTATTTGAACTGGGATGCTGGCAGCCCGCATCTGTATGAAGATTATTTGTTTGATGACCTGATCCCGCATGTGGAAAAGAAATGGAACGTAGGCGGGGTAAAGGAATTGAGATCGATCAGCGGTTTATCCATGGGTGGCTATGCCTCTATTCGGTTGGCTTTCGCCCGCCCAGAAATGTTCGCCTCATCCTCCAGTTTAAGCGGATTTTTCGATGTTCAGGAGTTGGGTGAACTGATTGGTGCAGAAGATTATGCGCGGATATTCCAAACGAATGAGGGACGAATGGAGGAGGTATCGCCCTTAACGATGGCTTTATCTACCTCCAGCGAGTTACCCAAGATTTACTTCGATTGCGGCTTTGACGATCGATATAGCCAGATGAATCGCGGGCTTCATGAGCGGTTGGAGAGGATAGGCGTAAATCATACCTATGCGGAGCATCCAGGCGCCCATACTTGGGATTATTGGCGTGAACATATCAAGGAGCATCTCATTTTTCATTCGCATGCTATGCAGGAGCCCTCATCTTGAGGGCTTTTTCTCTGTTCTCTGCTAGCGGTTTTAGAGACCCGTTTTTCGCCAAGTGCTTGGAGAACTCCCGATATGTTTCCGAAATACCGTCATAAAGTGTTGGCCGATGACCTGCGCGAAAAACCCGAGGTAGTTGCTGGAAGCGGGAAATGGCGAACTCGCGATCAGAGACGTCCAAGCAGAACCAGTTCGGGGGATCCTCCGGATCCTCTACAATCATCCACCAAATCCACTAGGCTCCAAATGATTAAAGCGCGCTTTATGGAGCTCGCCCGGCATGAGCGAATGGTTTCTACCGGATAGTAGCAGTCAAACCTGAAACAATCAAGTATACTTAAGATGTGATTAAATGACATCCTTGATTGGAAGGGATCTCCATGACAGCCAAATCAGATTACAAAAAAATGAGTCGTATTTTAAATGAGACCGCCGTTAATTTACAGGGGGCAGAATTAAGCTTTAAGGTGCAATATTGGGGCGCTATGCCTGAACATTTCGATAATCCTGAACATCGGCATTCCTTTTTTGAGGTCTGTTATATCCTGTCAGGTGAGGGCAGCTATCTGGAGTCAGGCGAAGAATATCCACTTCGTCAAGGAACCTTATTATGCTCAAGACCTGGCAAATGGCATCAAATTAAAAGCGAGGGTGGCATCGAGCTCTATTTTGTTGCCTTTGAAATCGATGGTTCACGGTCATCGGAAGAGAAGATAAACCAATATTCACAAATCATGAATCGGAATAAAATCGTTGTTCGGGATGCTGATGATACGGTAGCCGCCCAGACCTGGCGCATGTTGTTTGCGCTGTGTGCGCAGGATCGTACTATGACGAAAGAAATGATTCGTAGTTTTGCCTATGCTTTGCTTGTTTCATTTTGCAGTGAATTTGCGGAGGTGGCCGAAAGTGACGACCTCCCAGAGCACCAACAGATTTCTTCCTTTTATCTACAGCAAGCGAAGCTTTTCATCGAGGATAATCTAACTTCATCATTGAGTCTTCATCAGTTAGCCAGCTATCTCAACATAACTGAGCGCCATTTGTCGCGATTGTTTGCTAGAAATATAGGTCAAACCTTTTCACATTATGTGCAAGAGCGAAGAGTCCGGAAATCCATGGAACTTCTACTAGAAACGGATTGGACGATAAGCCGGATTGCTCAGGAGACGGGGTTCGAAACGGTCCACTATTATACGAGAGTGTTTACACGTAAAATTGGCGTTCCGCCTGGTCAGTTTCGTAAATCGCAATTGTCAGAGATTCCATTTAGCTAGCACGGTATCCGAATCTATAGCTAAACTACCGAATCTTTATCTGAAGATTATTACCATATACTGGATTGAATGTTGTGGTAGAATCAAAGCAGGTCGTGAAGTACGCGCCGCCTGTTACCAGTTCATAGAACTGGACAGGCGGTTATTTTATTTCCTGGAGGCAGATGAAAATGGAGACGGTAAAGGAGCTACTGAGATCGGACGAGTCATTCGGTCTTGCTTACGCAAAATTTATGGAAGAGCAAATAAATGGAAGCTCAGGCGAAAGAAAACGGAGGCTGCTTAGCGATAAACGGTACGCGGAAACCTTGTTTCTAAAAGAAGTCTTCTGGCCAGCCCTCAAAAGCTTTCGACGATTATTCGCCGAATTTGAGATCCGAGATTATAAGGATAGCTGGCGATACTTGGATTTTGCTTTCATCGTCAACACCGTGCGCATATGCATTGAGATTGACCCATTCGGGACCCATTTTCGCAACATTGATCGTAATCGATACGACGACAATCTACATCGTCATAATGACCTCGTCTTGGACGATTGGAAAATTCTCCGATTTTCGTTGGATGATATTAAAAATAATCCACGGAAATGTCAACAAACACTCATGCAGGCAGTTGCGAAGTGGGGGTTGGAAGATACATCGAATCTACTCCAGTTACTTCCCATAGAATATGCAGTTTGGAAATGGGTTGAAAACCATGAAGGTATGGTCACGCCAACTTCAGTAGCAAGGGCGCTAAGAATGAATCGAGAAACTTCCGCCAAATATCTTAAATCACTTGTCATAAAAGGATTAATCCTTCCTGCATCCAAAGATGGTAAGAAGATAATGCGATATCAAGCAAAATCTTCAATAACAAGTTGCGAGAATCGAGCCTCACAACGTTAGTTCGAGAAGCCGCGCCTCACTGAAGCTGGATATTCCAGCGTTAGAATGTGAGATCGAGGAGCTGATGCTCGCTGAAGCTGGATATTCCAGCGTCAGAATGTCATTTCGAGTAGCTGAGCCGCTCTGAAGCTGGATAATCCAGCGTCAGAATGTGAGATCGAGAAGCCGCGCCGCTCTGAAGCTGGATATTCCAGCGTCAGAATGTGAGATCGAGAAGCTGATCCGCTCTGAAGCTGGATATTCCAGCGTCAGAGTTTCAGATCGAGGAGCTGAGGCTCGCTGAAGCTGGATATTCCAGCGTCAGAATATCAGTTCGAGAAGCTGAGCCTCACTGAAGCTGGATATTCCAGCCTCAGAGTGTCAGTTCGAGTAGCCGCGCCGCTCTGAAGCTGGATATTCCAGCTTCAGAATGACAGTTCGACTAGGCGAGCCTCACTGAAGCTGAATTTTGTGAGATTTGTAAATGTCCGAATAGTGCAAATGAATGTCCGCTTGATTCAAAGACACGGAGTCCCTATACGTTTATCATATAAGTAAGCGTTACCATGATAAGAAGGAGGCAAACCAGTGTCTAATCAAACTAATAAACGGGATTATTCCCTTACAGGACCAGAAAACAAACGAGCCCAGGATCGAGGGTTAGCAACGGCTGAATGGTATGTGAGCCCGATCTCGCGAAAGCGTCTAAAAGAGCTCATGAAGCGAAAGGATGGTCCCGCAATCCGGGACACAATCATCATGTTTGCGTGGCTAATAGGTACAGGAATTCTTGCCTATTATTCCTGGGGCACTTGGTGGGCGATACCGGCATTTGCCTTGTACGGCATCAGCTACGCATCAACTGCCGATTCAAGATGGCATGAATGCGGTCACGGGACAGCTTTCAAAACACCATGGATGAATGATGTTCTCTATCAAATTGCCTCATTCATGGATATGAGACCACCGACACCATGGCGTTGGAGTCACGCTCGTCATCACACAGACACGTATATCGTCGGTCGTGATCCGGAAATTGCCATGACTAGACCACCCGTTTGGCGGATTCTTTTTGGAGAAATCATTCATGTTTATGGTGGCTCAAGAGATCTCAAAAGTATCATCACACACTGCTTCGGGCAGCTGTCTGACTCGGAAAAAGACTATGTACCTGTGACTGAATTTAAAAAAGCAGTTTGGATCTCACGTCTTTGGATGCTAATCTTCGCCAGCCTCATTGTCTGGTGCTTTCTAATAGGAAGTATTTTACCGCTTATGTTTGTTGGTCTCCCAACCTTCTATGGTCCGATTCTCCTTATTCTTGTAGGGGTAACTCAGCATTTGGGCCTGCATGAGGATGTTCTCGATCATCGTTTAAATACGCGTACGATTTATTTGAATCCTTTCTTTAGATTCCTTTACTGGAACATGAATTATCACATAGAGCATCACATGTTTCCGATGGTTCCCTATCATGCCTTACCTGAATTGCACAAGGAATTGATGTTCGATTACCCGGCACCAAGTCCTAGTCTATGGGCGGCATTGAAAGAGGTTATTACAGCACTGATTAAACAAAAGAAAAACCCGCAATATGTGGTTGATCGTCCTCTGCCAAGTACCGCAACGCCCTATTATTATGGGATACAGGCAGAAACAGCTGCGACATCGCAAGCGAGCAACGCACATTAAGCAATCAATCAATGATGAATTCAATTATGAGAGGAAGATGAGAACATGGCAGGAAACAGAGCAGTTGTCTACAGTCAACCAGGTAGTGTAGAGGTACGTAATACGGATTATCCGGATTTGGTGCTGAAAGATGGTCCTGGTGTCAATCCATTAAACGTAGGACGAAAATGCGAGCATGGTGTCATCTTAAAAGTCGTAACTACTAACATTTGCGGCAGCGATCAGCATATGGTTAGAGGTCGGACAACTGCGCCGTCAGGTCTCATCTTGGGTCATGAAATMACGGGTGAAGTCATTGAAGTTGGACGCGATGTGGAATTTATTAAAAAGGGAGATTTGGTCTCCGTTCCTTTCAATATTGCYTGTGGCCGTTGCCGCAGYTGTAAAGAACGAAATACGAATGTCTGCTTAAACGTCAACCCGGATCGTCCTGGTTCCGCCTATGGTTATGTCGATATGGGTGGATGGGTCGGAGGACAATCGGAATACGTGATGGTTCCTTACGCAGACTTCCAATTGCTGAAGTTCCCAGATAAAGATAAAGCGATGGAAAAAATTCTTGATTTAACGATGCTTTCTGATATTTTCCCTACGGGCTATCATGGTGCAGTCAGCGCAGGCGTTCGACCAGGTTCAACCGTATACGTTGCAGGTGCTGGTCCAGTTGGACTTGCTGCGGCTCATTCCGCTCAACTGCTTGGTGCWGCGGTAGTTATCGTAGGTGACTTGAATGCAGAGCGTCTTGCGCAAGCGAAAAGCTTCGGCTGCGAAACAGTCAATCTGCGTGAGAATTCGGATTTGGCCGGACAAATTGATCAAATTCTAGGCTCTCCAGAAGTCGATTCAGCGATTGATTGTGTAGGCTTTGAGGCACATGGTCACGGTAAGGCTCATGGCGAAGCGCCAGCAACGGTGCTGAATTCGATCATGGAAGTTACGCGTGCAGGAGGCAGCTTGGGTATTCCTGGTCTTTATGTAACTGGYGATCCAGGTGCAGTTGATGAGGATTCCAAAATTGGTACTCTTAAGATTCGTTTCGGACTTGGATGGGCGAAATCCCATACCTTCGTAACGGGGCAAACGCCTGTCATGAAATACAACAGAGAGCTGATGATGGCTATTATGAGCGGAAGAGCACAAATTGCAAAAGCCGTTAATGCTACGCTTATTTCGTTAGATGCTGCTCCGCAAGCCTACCAAGAATTTGATCGCGGTGTTTCCAGGAAATTTGTCATTGATCCACATGGTCTTGTTAAATAAATTTTATCTTACTCGGAGGCACGTATGCAGAATGTAGAGGGTTGGGTTGAAGCTTGTGATGTCGATGATATTGATGAGGAAGATGTCATTCGATTTGATTATGAAGACCGTACGTTTGCGATTTATCGCTCAGACAAAAGCAAATATTATGCGACGGATGGGTATTGCACCCATGAGAAGTTTCATTTAGCTGAAGGTCTTGTCATGGGCAGCACCATTGAATGTCCCAAGCATAATGGCCGGTTTGACTATACAACGGGTGAAGCAAAGCGTACACCCGTATGTGTCAGTCTAAAAACCTATCCTGTAAAAATTGAAGAGGACAAAGTCTTCATCAAGATCGACTGAGGAGCGAATAGAGAATGGCCGATTTAGGAATTGTTATTGTTGGTGCAGGGGAAGCCGGTGCGAGAGCGGCTGTTG
Source organism: Paenibacillus sp. P4_A9 (assembly GCF_056402415.1). NCBI lineage: Bacteria > Bacillati > Bacillota > Bacilli > Caryophanales > Paenibacillaceae > Paenibacillus > Paenibacillus sp. P4_A9. The sequence goes on along the minus strand of NZ_JBFUHL010000092.1, from coordinate 6,110 downwards.
AACTCCGAACTGAGGGTTGGGGTGGGCCGATCACGCTAATCGGCAAGGAAAAGCTGGCACCTTACGAACGACCGCCGCTTTCCAAAAGCGCATTGATCGATGAAGACGAGCCTCGCCCAATGACGATTCTGGACGAAGCAAAGCAATCCCAGTACAACATTCAGTTAATTACGGATAGCTCGGTCGTTAAGATAGATCGTGAGCAGCATATGACAGAGCTTAGTAATGGGCAGCATGTCAGGTATGAAAGGCTCTTGCTTGCTACAGGAGCCTCGCCACGTCGATTGAACATGGAAGGCTCCGACACGACAGACTTGTTGTATCTTCGCACTTTCGCTGACGCGCTCGTATTGCGTTCACGATTTCTAGCAGGAAAGCACATCGCTGTCATCGGAGCAGGCTTTATAGGTCTTGAAGTAGCGGCAAGCGCAAGAGAAAAAGGCTGCTCGGTAACCGTTATTGAAGTAGGACCGCGTATTTTGATGCGTGGCGTTCCTGAAGAAATTGCGAGAATCGTAGAAGCGCGCCATCGACAAGCAGGTGTCGAGTTTAAGCTAGGGGTAGGGATAGGAAATATTGCGAAAACACCAGATGGTCATTCGATTACGTTGGCAGATGGAACCGTTATCCAATGCGATGCGATTGTCGTCGGTATCGGCGCTGTTCCTGAAACGTCATTAGCTGCTCAAAGTGGGCTTACGATCGACAATGGCATATGGACAAATGAGGAACTCAGAACGAGTGATGCGGATATTTTCGCAGCAGGTGACTGCTGCTCCTTCCCGCATCAGCTTTATGGAGGCAAGCGTATCCGTCTGGAAGCTTGGCGGAATGCACAAGACCAAGGAACGCATGCGGCGCACAACATGCTAGGCGCTTCTAAGCCTTATTTGGAGATCCCGTGGTTCTGGTCGGATCAATATAATCAAACCTTGCAAGTCACCGGCTTGCCGGAAAGCGGTGTGAAGACGGTCGTAAGAAATCTAAGCGATACGGATAAGCTATTCTTTCACCTCTCGGCTGAAAATCAGTTGATTGCGGCAAGCKGTGTAGGCTTAAACGCCAAAATTGCCAARGATATTCGTCTCTCGGAAATGCTCATTCAGAAACAAGCGATACTCGATCCGAATGACTTAGTAAACCCAGACGTTAAAGTGAAGGCGTTATTGAACGCTATCTCATCATTGTAAGGAGATAAGCATGAGCCATTGGAATCGAATTAATGATGGATCCTTAAATCCACCTAGACTAGATGTACAGCAAGCTATGTGGGCTATGATAGGGCTAGGAGAGAATGGGAAAGAATGGACGTTGGAGCAGAAATTCGAGAAAGTCGCGGAAGCGGGATTTAAAGGTGTCAGTTATTTGATACCTTCTCCTGAAGATATGGATGAGTGGCACCGTTTACTTGACCGCTACAAGCTGAGTTTCAGTGCCATTGCTTACCCTGCTAAACCACAAGATATGATTGGTATCCTTCAGCATGCTAAACAATTTGGCCGAGTCCAATATATCAATTCTCAGGTGATGGATTCCTTTGTTATTGATAAAGAAGCGATTCATTTACTTGATGGTTTGTTAAAAGCGTCAGAGGAATCCAAAATTCCACATTTTATCGAGACGCACAGAGGGACTGTAACGCAAGATTTGATCCGCGCGGCAGGCTATGTAGATGCGCTTCCAGAGCTTCGATTGATGATCGACTTATCGCATTATGTTGTTGCCGGAGAAATCCTGGGAACGAATGATAACGTGGAGTCCTATTTCGATAAGATTCTGACGCGTTCAGCGGGAATCCATGGTCGCATTTCCAGTGGAGAACAGATTCAGGTAGACGTAGGAGTGGAAGGCGATCACCCTATGGTGGAGCATTTTAAGCGCTGGTGGCGTAAAGGGATGGTCCATTGGCTTAAACAAGCACAGCCTGGGGATTTGTTCCCATTCTGCTCAGAACTCGGACCGCCTAACTATTACGCGATCACTCGCCGTAATGAGCAAGGTCAACAACAGGAAGTCTCTGACCGCTGGCAGCAAGCGTTGCTTTTTAAGAGAATTATTGAAGAGCAGTGGAGGAAAGCGCAAGAAGAACTCGTTTAATTTTTTTAGTTTGTTCGAGAATCCGAAGAGGCCACAACCGCGAATGGTTGTGGCCTCTTCTAATTATTAACACGAAATTGTTGTGGAGCCATGCCCGTATACTTTTTGAACAAACGAGAAAAGTAGCTCACATCTATATAGCCTAAAGCGATAGAAATGTCTTTGATTTGCATGTCTGTATTTAATAGGACTTTTTTGGCTTCCGCTATTTTTAAACGATGAAGATATTCGTTAAATGGAAAACCTGTATACTGACTAACCATTCTTCTGAGAGTAGGAACCGAAATATGATTGCGTTTTGCTATCTTTTCGGAATCAATCGGCTGATATAAGGAATTGGAGATATCTTCAATTAAATGAACAATATCTGTTTTAGTTGTGTTTTGGCGTGGTTCATTCAGTTGCAGGATCCATTCGTAAACAAGGGATTCTAGCAAAAGGGAGGCACGATCTACTTTGGATGGAGCACCGCTTTCAAGAAGATGGAAGATCATTTCCAATTTACTTACCCAAGTTTCCTCCCATCCGATGTACTTGACAGTATCTGTCTGATGCAGCCAGTTGTGCAACCACTCCTGAATCCGAGTTCCCTCAAAGCGGATGTAATATTCATCCCAATAACCATTCTTTTCAGGTCCGTAATGAAATGTGGCGCCAGGAAAGACAAAAAACAGGCTTCCCCTCTCCACTTGCTGCTCGACTCCATCATTGACTTTGTAGAACCCTGTTCCTCCAATAATAAAACCTAAAGCCCAACTATCGAAAGTCGCATGGGTTCGTTGCAAGGTTCTGCCGGGTAAATGTCCCATCTYGGTAATCGTTAATGATTTGATTTTTAGTTTCGATTTATCCACTTTGAGATCAACGACTTTAATCGGGGTCGGGCTGATCATATAGTCCAAGAACTTTGTCATCGGCTTCATTCCCTCCAGTGAAAAAACCAGTTATTCTAAGTATGAAAAAATTATAATTTTTCCGATTCCATGCTGCAAAGATTATATGAGTCATGCCGATTGAAATGGATACGATTTGTTTTATTATAATGGAGGAGCTTTATCATGGAAAGAGGCGATAAATTAATCATGCTTCGAGATCTTGAAACAGCTAGTCAAATGAATGTTATGGAATTGAAACTCATCAAATCCACTTGGGGTATGCAAGGGACTTATGAAGAAATCTTCAAACAGATTGCCGAAGCGGGATATAACGGCGTTGAAACAATCCTGCCTGATCCCGAACAGGAATCCATATTTAGAGAATTACTCGCCAAGTATGATTTAGACTTCATCGCTCAGATACATACGTCTGGAAACCATATCGACACATTCAGGGCATTGGTTACCCGTGCGGCAACATTCAATCCTCAATTAATCGTTTCGCAAAGTGCAAGGGATTGTATGAACTGGGCGGATCAAGTCATGTTTTTCGATCAAGCTCTTGCTATTGAACAACAGGTAGGAATTCCGGTAGCGCATGAAACGCACCGACACCGAGCGATGTTCACACCCTGGAGTACTGCTGCGTTGTTGAAACATTTTCCCGATCTAAAAATTACTGCAGATTTTAGTCATTGGTGCTGTGTCTGTGAATCGTTGCTTGAAGATCAGAAGGATGCACTCCAAATTTCGATTGAACGAGCAATTCATGTGCATGCCCGAGTCGGATTCGCTCAAGGTCCTCAGGTCCCTCATCCAGGTGCGCCAGAGTATGCTAGAGAGCTTGCTGTACATGAAGACTGGTGGCGGCAAATCGTCAATCACCAAGCTGCGCAAGGGGCTAAAGCGTTAACATTCACAGCCGAGTTCGGTCCTCCGGGTTATATGCCGACATTACCGTTTACCAACCAGCCAGTGACAGATCTATGGGATGTTTGCTTGTGGATGGCTAATAAGGTAAAGGAATATGGAGAGAAGGGGTAACTATATGCTAAATCAATTGACATTTCGACAGCTAAAGAATGCTTTGGAGGAGACACAGCACTTACCTCATTCTCTATTTGCAGAAACAAAGTCCCCGGAACGGTGGAAGATGGCAAGAGAGGACAGCAAGTATGCTGATTATTGGGTAAAACTCGAGGAAAAAGCAGCACAATTAATCCAAGAACCTGCTCGAGCTCCGCAGTTTTCTGAGTTTACCTTATTCGGCGATACGGGGGATGTAAATACGTACGGTTCCAAGTTCAGAGAGCTGTTTGCCGGAATCCATACGTTTAGCATGCTTGCCATGACGGAAGATAAAGCAGAATGGATGACGGGTCTGAACAATACGATTTGGAGCGTCTGCAATGAATATACGTGGGTATTGCCTGAACATGTGGGGTTATATCATAACGATTATCCYAACGGCATCTGGGACCAACCAGTTCCGCCTCGTGAAACTGTGGATCTGTTCGCAGCCTACAGTGCTTGTTATCTAGCAGAAGCTATCTGTCTGCATGGTGATCGCTTACATCCTTGGGTCGTACATCGTGCGAAGGAGGAAATAGAACGGCGAATTTTCCATGTCTATTTCGATACGCCACTTCCGCAAAACTGGGAGCTGAAAACAAACAATTGGCCGGCAGTATGCGCATCCAGTATTGGAGCAGCGGCCATCTATTTAATTGAAGACAGGGAAAAACTGGCTGGTATGCTATGGCGAGTGATTGGCGCGCTTCGCAATTACTTCACGGGCTTTGACGAGCAAGGGGCTACGCCAGAAGGACCTACGTATTGGAGTTTCGGCTTCTCTTGGTTTGTGTATTTCGCAGAATTATTGAAGGAGCTTACACACGGGAGAATTTCGCTCCTTGCGGATGAAAAGGTGAAATTCATCGCGAAGTTCCCACAATTTTGCATGTTGTCCGGCGGCAAAGTGGTTAATTTTTCGGATTCATTTGAAAGTATTCAATTCAATCCTGGTCTAATTCATCGTCTGCAGCAATATGCGCCTTCACTCGGTATGCCTTCTGAAGATAATCTTGGTACACCGGTCTTTAATAATTGGATGGATGCTGCAAGGCTTATGCTTTGGTCGCCAGATGCATACCCAGAGGAAGTAGCAGAAGAGCAAGCACGTATCGAAGAACAGATCTTCACCGGCGCTCAGTGGGTCATTTCGAAAGTCAGAGGACCTCAAGGGCGAATGACTGCATTTGCAGCCAAAGGCGGATATAACGAAGAACCGCATAACCATAACGATTTGGGCCATTTTATTTTACATGTGGATGGTGAGAATGTGCTGGCAGATATCGGTATCGGGGTGTATACCAAACAATATTTTCAACCTCAATATCGGTATGAACTGATTAACGCAGGCTCTCATGGACATTCGGTTCCGATTGTAAACGGGTGCAGACAAGGTTTTGGCAAACAGTATCGCTCGGAAATCCTTTATAACCAAATCACTGAGGACGAAGTTCAATTTGGCTTGGATTTAACCAAAGCATATGCGTGTGATTCACTTGAGCTGCTTACCAGAGAGTTTATATGGAGACGTCCAGAGAACGAGAATCCACAATTAGTCATAACAGATAAGGCCAAATTCTCTAAAGTGCCTGAATCTTTTCAAGAAGTGTTCATAAGCAGTGTACCCCCRCRGGMGGCAGAATTAGGGCGTATTCAGATGCATGGGGTGATGATGCACTATGATTCTGAGCAGTGGAAGCTTGATATAGAGCGGGTAGTAACGGATCTAAATTCAAAACAAGATGTTCCGTTTTATCGCATCATATTGACTTTGACAAACCCTGAATTGGAAGTGGCATTCAAATGTCGATTTGAGGTCAACGCTTGAAATAAACACCTAGTATGTCGTTATGCCGCCAACAGATGGCTCCTGGTATTGATCAGGGGTCATCTTTTTTTTTCTTGAAAGCTAGGTTGATTGTAGTGAATTCCGAATAGGAAGAATAACGGTTGATAATACTAATTTTGGCAGCTTTTGGTCGATGCCGGGTGTTATAGTTGACCGTGGCGTACCCACATAGATGTAAGGATGATTAGGATGATTAAAAGGGTAATTCAATCTATACA
>NZ_JBFUHL010000091.1:0-14902 GCF_056402415.1 Paenibacillus sp. P4_A9 | reverse complement strand
GGCTAAAACCTTGCAAGGATTAGGGGCAACCGTCAAGGTTGGCGTCAGGAAACCGGAGCATTACGCAAGGGCGTGGGAGATGGGTTTTCAGCCTTTTTACACGAAGGATCTGTACCCGGAAGTGGGGAATATTGACTTGCTTTTTAATACAATTCCGACTATGATAGTCACAGCGCAAGTTATCACCAATATCCCACATCGCGCGCTTATTATCGATTTAGCTTCAAGACCCGGCGGAACGGACTTTCGCTTTGCCGAGAAGAGAGGCATTAAAGCGATGCTAGCGCCCGGTTTACCTRGAATCGTCGCCCCCAAAACAGCTGGCCGAATTATGGCTAACACGTTAAGTCAGCTGATCGAGGAAGACTTCAAAGACAGGAGCGATGTGGAATGAATTGGCAAGGGAAAACAGTCGGTTACGCATTAACCGGATCTCACTGTACACTTGAAGAGGTCATGCCTCAAATTAAGAGATTTGTAGATGCGGGTGCTCGCGTCATACCGATTGTATCGAATACAATTATGACGACTGACACACGTTTTGGTAAATCAGCCGATTGGCAGCAAATGTTGAAGGATATTACAGGGAATGAGATTATATCTACCATTGTAGATGCAGAACCGCTAGGCCCATCCAAGTTATTGGATGTGATGGTGATTGCTCCTTGTACGGGTAATACGACTAGTAAACTAGCAAATGCAATGACAGAAAGTCCTGTTCTAATGGCAGCTAAAGCACAAATGAGAAACTTGAGACCGCTTGTATTAGCGATTTCAACGAATGATGGTTTGGGTTTAAATGCGATGAATATCGCAAAGTTGCTAATTACAAAAAATATATACTTTGTGCCTTATGGTCAAGATGCACCTGGAGCAAAACCAAATTCGTTGGTGGCTCGGATGGACTTGATTATGGAAGCTTGTGAAGCTGCGCTTGAAGGTAAACAATTGCAGCCTATGATTATTGAAAGATTTCAATACTAATTTATAGATATCAACTTGAGGGGGAGAGACCAGCATATGTCCAACCAGAAGCTATTTAATGTTGCAGTTGTAGGCGCTACAGGCGCTGTAGGCGAGCAAATCATACGTCTATTAGAAGAACGGAATTTCCCCATCAAGGAATTGAAATTACTTTCTTCCGCTCGCTCAGCGGGTGTAAAGCTATCTTTTAAAGGTCAAGAAGTTGTCGTTCAAGAAGCAACTCCTGAAAGCTTTCAAGGCGTAGATATCGCTCTATTCAGTGCTGGTGGCGACGTCACGAAAGCATTGGCACCGCATGCGGTTGAAGCGGGTGCGATTTGTATTGATAATACAAGCGCTTACCGAATGGACCCAGATACGCCACTTGTCGTTCCGGAAGTAAATGTTGAGAAAATCAATGAACATAAAGGGATTATCGCAAACCCGAACTGTTCTACGATTCAAATGGTTGCAGCGCTTAAGCCGCTTTATGACCGTTATGGGATTTCCCGCATTATCGTTTCTACGTACCAAGCCGTTTCCGGTGCTGGCGCTAAAGCGATTAATGAAATGCTTAGACAATCCAAAGAAGTATTAGAAGGTAATGAGGCGAACCCCGATATTCTACCGGTCGGTTCCTTACCAGTGAAGCATCAAATCGCTTTCAATGCGATTCCGCAAATCGATAAATTCCTGGACAATGGATTTACGAATGAAGAAATGAAAATGATTCTTGAAACGAAGAAAATTATGGGCGATGAGTCCATTGAAGTTACAGCTACATGCGTGCGTATTCCTGTTGTTTATGGACACTCGGAATCCGTATATGTAGAATTGAAAGAAGATTTTGATGTTGAAGAAGTGAAAACACTGCTTGCAAATGCACCTGGAATTGTCCTTGTTGACAATCCGGCAGAACAACAGTACCCACTTGCTACAGATGCTGCAGGTAAGCTCGAAACTTTCGTAGGACGTGTACGTCGCGATTTGAGTAACCCTAAGGCGCTTAACATGTGGATCGTTTCTGATAATTTGTTAAAAGGTGCTGCCTGGAATGCGGTACAAATTGCTGAATATATTGCTATAGAGCAATAATCAGCATACTGCTTACATGCAGCAGTGAAAATGGGGGAAACTCATGCGAATTCTTGTTCAAAAATTCGGAGGTACTTCGCTTTCCACCGCACAAGCTAGAGAACACGTTATTGGACATATTCAAGATGCACTAATCCAACATTATAAATTAGTTGTTGTCGTATCTGCGATGGGAAGAAAAGGGGAACCCTATGCGACTGACACGCTTCTAGACCTCGTTCGTAAGAACGGGGAGGGGCTGCCTGCACGGGAACTCGATATGTTGATGGGCTGCGGAGAATTAATATCTGCAGTGCTTTTGTGCAGTCTATTAAACAAAACAGGTATCCGAGCAACAGTTTTGACGGGTGGGCAAGCAGGTCTGATTACGAATGAGAATCATGGTAATGCTCAGATCATCGCAATGAAGCCGGGTCGGATCCTTGAATTGTTAGAGCAAGACCTGGTTGTCATTGTCACTGGGTTTCAAGGGAAAACGAGCAGCGATGAGTTGACAACATTAGGCCGCGGTGGCAGTGATACATCAGCAACTGCACTTGGTGCTGCACTAAAAGCAGAAATTGTAGATATCTTCACAGATGTCAATGGTATTTTGACAGCGGATCCAAGAATCGTTGAAGATGCTAAACCTTTACAGCGTGTAAGCTTTATTGAGATATGCAACATGGCACATAATGGCGCGAAAGTCATTCATCCGCGAGCTGTTGAAGTTGCCATGCAAGCGAATATTCCGATTCGTGTGAGGTCAACCTTCACCAAAGAAGAAGGAACGCTAGTCACGGCTTCTGACACGTTATCAGAAGTTAACCATGTAAAAGATCGCTTTGTTACAGGGATTGCTCATTTTACGAATATTACACAGATTCAGGTCGCTGCCGTTGATGGAGAATTCGATCTACAGCTACGTGTATTCAAAACAATGGCTCAGCATCAGATTAGTGTTGATTTTATTAATGTGAACCCTTCTGGCGTTGTATATACGGTCTTCGATCATGAAGCAGAACGTGCAGTTCAATTACTCAAGGCGCAAGGCTATGAGCCTAAGTTCACGAGCGGCTGTGCGAAGGTATCCGTGATTGGTGGCGGAATGAATGGTGTTCCTGGCATTATGGCGCACATTGTTGAAGCATTGACCGTGGAAGATATCCGAATTCTGCAATCAGCTGATTCGAACACAACCATCTGGGTGCTTGTTCAAGGTGTGGATATGATCAAGTCAGTTCGAGCACTTCATCGAAAATTCAATTTATATAAATAAAAATGAGAGAGTCAGGAGGCGTACCAGTGAGTTTTGGAAGAGTAGTCACGGCAATGGTTACACCATTTGACGAGCAGTTGCAGGTCAATTGGGAACAAGTAGAGCCCCTAATTAATTATTTAATTGAAGAACAAAATTCGGATAGCCTTGTAATCTGTGGGACGACAGGGGAATCGCCGACATTATCAGAGGATGAAAAGTTGAAGCTAATTGAGCTTTCCGTTCGTGTTGCGGCTGGTCGTTGCAAAATCATTGCAGGTACTGGAAGTAATGACACCGCTCATACGATCGCTTTTTCACTTAAAGTTGAGCAACTTGGTGTGGATGCGTTACTTCTCGTTGCTCCGTATTACAACCGTCCTTCACAGGAAGGGTTGTATCAGCATTTTAAAGCGATTGCTGAGGCGGTAAAGGTTCCAGTCGTGCTCTATAATGTGCCTGGCCGAGCAGGTGTTAACCTGGATGCTGACACAACGATTCGTCTATCACAGATCCCGAATATCGTGGCAACCAAAGATTGCTCGAATACGGATCAAATGACGCGTATTCTTACGCATGCTGCTCCTGATTTCCTTGTTTATAGCGGAGATGATAGCAATACATTGCCAGCCTTAGCTATTGGTTGCGAAGGAATTATAAGTGTAGCGAGTCATGTGATTGGAAAAGAAATGCAAACTATGATAAAGTATTATTTAGAAGGCAACATTCAGCAAGCTGCAGAGCTTCACCGTAAGCTTCATCCTGTATTCACTGGTATTTTCTGTGCACCAAGCCCAGCGCCAATTAAGCATGCGCTTGCACTCAAAGGCATTGAAACAGGCGGCGTTCGACTTCCGTTAGTTCGTGTATCCGAGCAAGAAGGACAATTCATTCAATCACTTTTTGTATGATCATGCCTAATGAATCGGTGCTTCCGGCATCGGTTTTCTTTTTTTGGGAAATCTAAATGTATTCAGTATTAACTTGTATTTGCTGTTTTTTTTCATGTATAATGGTTGCAAGTGACTAGTTCGGTTTTTTCATTTAAAATTCGTCGTCCAATCTATGAAGGAGGTATATTCTTGTCCAAAAAAAATATTGATAAACTTTTGATCTTCGCTCTTGGCGGCGTGGGCGAAATCGGAAAAAATATGTATTGCGTTCAGTATGCGAACGATATAATCGTCATTGACAGTGGTTTGAAATTTCCTGAGGAGGACATGCTCGGAATTGACATTGTCATCCCAGATATCGGGTACTTAACAGAAAATCGGGATAAAGTACGCGGCATCATCATCACCCACGGCCATGAGGATCACATTGGTGGCTTACCTTACGTGCTGAAACACCTTAATGTTCCACTCTACGCAACGAAGTTAACGATGGGACTTATAGAAGCTAAGCTGAAGGAAGCTAACCTGCTCGGAACGACGAACCGTATTCTAATCAATTCGGAATCCGTTCTTCCCCTAGGCGTACTTACGGCAACATTCTTCAAAACCAATCATAGTATACCTGATTCTGTGGGTGTCGCACTTGATACACCAGAAGGTGTTGTTGTTCATACGGGAGATTTTAAGTTTGACCAAACTCCAGTTAATGAACAATATGCAGATTTGCATCGTATGGCTGAGATCGGAAAGAAAGGCGTTCTTGCCTTACTTTCAGACAGTACGAATGCAGAACGTCCTGGTTACACGGGCTCTGAGCGCGGTGTAGGTATTGAGATTGAAGAAGTGTTCCGTAAAGCGAAGCAAAGAGTTATTATTGCGACTTTTGCATCGAATATTCACCGTGTTCAACAGGTGTTTGATGCAGCAGCAGCAACGAATCGCAAAGTAACAGTTATTGGACGCAGTATGGTGAACGTGGTTTCGATTGCTAGCGAATTAGGCTACCTGCATATTCCAGATGGCATGTTGATTGAGCCAGAGGAAGTTAACAAGCTTGCAGCAGATCGTGTAGTTATCCTTTCCACGGGAAGTCAAGGCGAGCCAATGTCGGCTCTTACAAGAATGGCACGTTCAACCCATCGTAAAATTGATATTTTACCGGGGGATACAGTCATTATTGCGGCAACTCCAATTCCAGGAAACGAGCGTTATGTTGGCAGAACGGTTGATGAATTGTTCCGTATCGGTGCAAACGTGATTTACGGACCGGGATCAGTAACGGGTGTTCACGTATCTGGTCACGGAAGTCAGGAAGAATTGAAGCTTATGCTGAACCTGATGAAGCCGAAATACTTTATTCCGATTCATGGCGAATACCGCATGCTGCGTCAACATGCCATTCTTGCCGAAACTGTCGGTATTCCTAAAGAAGATATTTTTATGTGCGATATTGGTGACACGGTTGAAATTCAAAATGGTGCTGCCCGCAAAGGATCGAAAGTTCAAAGCGGTAACATCCTAATTGATGGACTTGGTGTTGGGGATGTAGGCAATATCGTATTGCGTGACCGTAAATTACTGTCGCAAGATGGAATTTTAGTTGTCGTGGTTACATTAAGTAAACAAGATGGTAAAATTTTGTCAGGCCCAGATATTATTTCACGCGGATTTGTTTATGTTCGTGAATCCGAAGGACTTCTAGAGGAAGCCAATCGTATCGTAACAAATACGTTAACTAAACTAATGAATGAAAATGTAAATGAATGGGCATCTTTAAAAACAAATGTAAAAGATGTTCTCGGACGCTTTTTATATGAACAAACCAGAAGAAGACCAATGATTCTTCCTATCATTATGGAAGTTTAGGTACTCGAACAAGTCACTTGAGCCTATGCAAATAGTAAAGCTCTCTCCATTGGAGGGAGCTTTTTCTTGTTCTCGCAAGTGAAGTATGCATGAAAGTATACAAGTTTATTCATACTATGGGAGATATTGAACAACTTGTCTTTGTAGCATAATTTGAAAGGGGATTATATAGTGGCATCAGCACCAGGCTCAAAGGAACAAGAACAGGGAACAGAGGAAGCCAAGAAAAATGTAGTTCTCGAAAATATTCAACAATTAGGTCAAACCAACACCGTTTCTGGCGAATCGAATATTTTTTGTCTAACGATAATTGGACAGGTAGAGKGTCATATCGTGCTGCCTCCTCAGAATAAAACAACCAAATATGAACATCTAATTCCTCAACTAGTAGCCGCCGAGCAGAATTCCAAGATTGAAGGCGTAATGATCATTTTAAACACGGTTGGCGGCGATGTAGAGGCGGGTCTAGCTATCGCTGAAATGATCGCGACGTTATCGAAACCAACCATTGCTTTGGTCCTAGGAGGCGGACATAGTATCGGTGTTCCAATTGCAGTCTCAGCTGACTATTCGATCATCGCCGAAACAGCAACCATGACGATCCATCCGATTCGCATGAATGGTTTGGTTATTGGCGTACCGCAAACCTTTGAATATTTAGATAAAATGCAAGAGCGTGTCGTAAGATTTGTAACTAAGCATTCGAACGTAACGGAAGAGAAATTTAAAGAACTTATGTTTAAGACAGGTGAGCTTACGAGAGATATCGGCACAACGGTGATCGGGATCGACGCTGTTAAATATGGATTAATCAATCAAGTTGGAGGTATTGGTGATGCCATTAAAGAGCTGAACAGCCGGATCGAAGCGAGGAAAGCGTCGAATTCAGGGGGACTTGTTCAATGATCCATTACTCTGTGATTCCGCTGGAAGTCATATTTGATGGATTCGATACCTTTGCTCCTAACTACTTAGATATAGAGCAAGATGGCTTTATGATGCAAATTGAACCTCTAAGTGGCTATCAAGCGCGTATTGTAAGGCTGTATAGCTGCAATCCACTGGACTATTTGAATGAACAATATGCGCCAGGCAGCATCATTTCCTATCGTCCTCAGATCGAGACGATTTCAAACCGKTAAGTCGTGTTCCCGTATCATCCCTCAAGATAATTATGGTATAATGTGGACTTGGGGGTGACAATCTTGGCGAAACGCAGGAAAAAGACGAAGGCTGTAAAAACCAGCTTATTATTCGAGCTGTACGGAATCCTCATCTTGATTTTCTCCGTCATTGCCCTTGCACATCAAGGACATGTGKGGAATTCATTGATTTATTTGTTTCGCTTTTTTGTGGGGACTTGGTATTCACTTATACCTCTCATTTTCATTTATGTGGCGTTGTATGCCATGATCAAGAGAGCATGGCCCCAAATGGTAACTCCCAAGAAAGCGGGCATTTTGTTATTCATTCTTGGATTATTAATCAAGAATCATATTGATTTATTCGCTCAGTTATACCCAAGCAATGATTTCACGTCAGGTAAAGTCATTTCTTCAACATGGTCAGCCATGTTAGAGGGGTTGCACCCAACGGAAGCTGGCAAAGCATCGTTAGAGCACGGTATTGGCGGAGGAATGGTAGGAGCATTTTTATACAGCATACTCTATTTCCTTTTTGATTACCTTGGTGCGAGATTGATCCAATATATGCTTTTTGTTATGGGTTTTATTCTAGCGACAGGTGTCTCCTATGTGGATCTAGGTAATATCGTGAAGGGTCGATTCAGCAACGTAGGACAAAATTTCAAAGACAGAATGAAAGAATGGCTTCAAGACCGAGAAGGACGTCAACCTGAGGCAGCTAAAACAGGGAGTACCCCTGCTAAGGTGAAGAAGACAGCCTACGTGCCTGTAGATGATGAATTTGATGAAGAGGTTTTCCAACCGGTAAAAAGGGCTAAGAGAGCACCGTTGTTTATGGAACTCCTTCGTCCGCTCAAGGAGAATCGCAAGAAATCAACTGCTAGGGAACGCGATGATTTAGAAGATAACTTGTCAGCGTCGGATGCTGAAGATGCCCCGGAGGAAGTTGTCTACTCGAACACGGTTCATCCAACGGCTGAACCTATACATAACTCAGGTGAACAGTCTGGTGCTCCTATTATTCGCGATTTTCAAGAACAGGTTATTCAAGAAGCTCAGCAAGTGGTTAGGCCGTCAGCTGTACCTACGCCTGTAGCAACGAATGTAACGACAACAGCACCCACTGGTGTTGATGATGAGAATGAACCGATCACACTTGAATTTCAAGTGGATACACCTGTTATCGTGACACGTCCATATGAAATACCTTCGCTTGATCTATTAGCAAGACCAGCTTTAGGTAAGGGAAGCGAGATGGCGGACTACAAGGCTAATGCAAGGAAGCTTGAAGCGACGTTAGAAAGCTTTGGTGTTCGAGCTAAAGTCCTTGAGGTAGTGAGAGGTCCTGCGGTTACTCGATATGAAATCCAGCCTGACGTTGGTGTGAAGGTCAGTAGAATTGTTTCGTTGACCGATGATATTGCACTTGCACTTGCAGCGAAGGATATCCGGATGGAAGCTCCAATCCCCGGTAAATCTGCGATTGGAATCGAAGTGCCTAATTTGGAAGTATCTATTGTTACAATGCGTGAAGTCATGGAAACGACTGCTTTTCAGGAGTCTAGCTCTCGCTTATCAGTTGTTCTAGGACGAGATATTTCTGGCCAGCCGATTGTTGGCAATCTAGCAAGAATGCCGCATTTACTTGTTGCAGGTGCCACAGGATCTGGAAAATCCGTATGTATTAACGGGATTATTACGAGTATTTTGTATAAAGCCAAACCAAATGAAGTGAAGTTCTTAATGATCGATCCGAAGATGGTTGAGCTGAACGTGTATAATGGAATCCCACATCTATTAGCACCCGTTGTAACAGATCCACGACGAGCTTCATTAGCGCTTAAGAAAATCGTTGTCGAGATGGAGAAACGTTATGAGTTATTCTCCAAGAGCGGGACACGAAACATTGAAGGCTATAACGCTTTGCTGACAGAGAGTGGCACTTCGGCACCGTTGCCATACTATGTAATTATCGTAGATGAGCTAGCAGATCTAATGATGGTTGCGGCTAATGATGTCGAAGATTCGATCTGTCGTCTTGCTCAGATGGCGCGGGCAGCTGGTATTCACTTAATTATCGCGACGCAACGTCCGTCTGTTGACGTCATTACAGGTGTTATCAAGGCAAATATTCCTTCCCGTATTGCTTTTGGTGTGTCGTCGCAAGTGGATTCGCGGACGATCTTGGATATGGTTGGCGCGGAGAAGCTGCTAGGTCGAGGGGATATGCTTTACTTGCCAGTTGGTGCATCCAAGCCGGTTCGTATTCAAGGTGCATTCCTCTCCGATGGAGAGGTTGAACAGGTTGTCGGCTTCGTACGTACACAAGAACAAGCAAACTATCGCGAGGAACTAGTTCCACAGGTCGAAGAAATGCCTGAGCAGCAGAATGAATTTGAGGACGAGCTATACGATCAAGCCGTACAAATTGTTTTGGAAGCGAAGCAAGCTTCTGTTTCACTGCTTCAAAGACGAATGAGAGTGGGTTACACACGTGCAGCTAGGCTTGTCGATGCCATGGAAGCCAAAGGCGTTGTTGGCCCTTATGAAGGCAGTAAACCGCGTGAAGTACTTCTCTCGCTTGAACAATATCATCACAATCGGATTAGCTCTTAATCCGTATTGGACTAACACTCTCCAATGGAGAGTGTTTTTATTTGTATAATCATTGACTCGCTTTCTCATAATAAGCAAGAAAAGGCTGTAATTTGAAAAGTGAGGTTGAGAAGGGGAATGAATAAACGACTAATTGTCATTACATTTTGTATCGTCTTTGTCTTGGTGGTTTCCTTTCAATTGAAGGGCCGATTTAATCCTCCGACGGAAGAAACATTCAGTAAAAATGAAGTGCGCTATGGTGCCACAGGTTCAGATGTGAATGAACTACAAGGCAGATTGAAATTCATTGGCTTTTATAACGGCAGCATAGACGGCGATTATGGCTACAAGACATTAACAGCAGTGAAGCGATTCCAAGGTGAGTTTGGCATGAAGGTAGACGGGATTGTTGGACCGAAAACCAAGCTTAAGCTATGGGAAGCAACGAAAAGCTGGAAACCTACAGCTCCAGAAACAGCAAACAATCAAGGCGGTAACAATGCAGCGRCCGGAGCAGGTCAGAAGCCTGCTAATTTAACACCCTCCAATAATCAAGGGTATTCCGAGCAAGATATTAACTTAATGGCCAATGCCGTCAATGGAGAAGCGCGAGGTGAGCCGTTCATTGGACAAGTAGCCGTTGCAGCAGTCATCTTAAACCGAGTGAAATCGGCGAGTTTTCCGAATACAATTTCCGGTGTTATTTTCCAACCTGGTGCTTTCACAGCCGTAGCCGATGGTCAAATATGGTTAACACCGAATGAATCATCCAAAAAAGCCGTAAGGGATGCTTTGAATGGTTTGGACCCATCTGGTGGTTGTATTTATTACTTCAATCCAGAAACGGCAACGTCCAAATGGATATGGACAAGAAAACAAGTTAAAAAAATCGGTAAACACATTTTCTGTGTATAATTTAGAGAAGGACAAGGAGAAGGGACCAGCATTGGTTGCTTCTCCTCTTCGTATAGGAATATAATGGATTTATTACACGGACATAGAAGGGAGACTGACCTTTGAAGCCTAATCAATTTGAGCGCAGCAGTTGGAAGCATATCCGTATGCATGTTTTACCGACAGATCGTTTCAAAACATTTGCCATTTCTGTCTACATAGGCCGTCAATTAGAAGAGGATACGGTCACAAGTACGGCGTTAACACCTTTTATCCTTCGAAGAGGAACAGAACTGCGTCCTGAGACCAAACAATTTCGTGAGTATTTAGATGATTTATACGGCGCTGGGTTTGGCTTTGATATTTATAAGCGCGGCGATTATCAAATCGTACAGATACGAATGGACATCATCAATGATCGCTTCGTGAAATCGACTGATTCCTTATTGAAGCAGGGTCTTGAATTTGTTGGTGAAACATTAACTCGGCCAGCTTTAGAAGATCAGCATTTTCGTACGAAATATGTAGATGCAGAAAAGCAAACCCTGCGTAAACGAATTGAATCCGTCATCAACGATAAAATCCGCTATGCTGCTGAGCGTTGTATGGAAGAAATGTGCAGCGGGGAACCTTACCGACTTCATCCATTAGGCAAAATTGAAGATCTCGACGGTATGAATGCGGAGCAGCTTTACGAACAATATAAAGAATGGCTCCAAACGTCCCCGATGGACATTTACGTTGTTGGCAACACAACGCTTAGTGAGGTAGAAGAAATTGTGAAGCAATCGTTCGCAATTGAGCGAAATGTTGATGTTAACTATGTCACAACCGCGCCGCGTGGTGTAACAGGTGATGTGAAAACGATCGTAGAACGCTTGGATGTTAACCAAGGGAAGCTGAATATGGGATTACGTACGAATATTTCATATAGCGATGATCAATACCCGGTTGCACTGATGTACAATGGGGTTCTTGGCGGATACCCGCATTCCAAATTATTTACCAATGTTCGTGAGAAAGCGAGTCTTGCGTACTACGCCTCCTCTCGTTTTGATGGACATAAAGGCATCTTAACAATTCAGTCTGGTATTGAAATGGCTAACTATGAGAAAGCCGTTGACATCATTCGTAAACAACTTAAAGCGATGGAACAAGGCGAAATTACAGACATTGAGTGGAGCCAAACAAGGGCCATGATTTCCAATCAATTACGTGAGATCCAAGATTCTGCGTTTGAGCTGATCTCGTTTGATTTTAATGCTATTTTGTCAGGGAAAGAACGCACGGTTGCGGGTTTGATCTCATCTGTCGAGCAAGTCGATATACCTGCCATCGCTGAAGCGGCGAAGCGAGTGCAATTGGACACGATATACTTTTTACGGGACCAGAAGGGGGAGTAGACCATGCAGAGTATTCCATATCCACATCTCGGTGAAACCATTTATCATGAAAAGCTTGATAATGGGCTGCATGTGTTTGTGTTACCCAAAGAAGGTTTCCAAAAAACGTATGCCACTTTTACAACCCAGTATGGCTCCGTCGATAACCATTTTCAGGTTCAAGGTAAAGAAGCGGTGCGAGTACCGGATGGTATTGCGCATTTCTTAGAGCACAAAATGTTCGAGGAACCTGAAGGTGACATCTTTGCGACGTTTGCAACCAATGGCGCATCGGCCAATGCCTTTACAAGCTTTGATCGAACTGCCTATTTATTTTCATCGACAGATCGCTATTTAGAAAACTTAACGACATTAATTAATTTCGTCCAGAATCCTTATTTCACAGATGAAAATGTAGAAAAAGAAAAAGGGATTATCGGGCAAGAAATTAAAATGTACGAGGATAATGCGGACTGGCGCAGTTATTACGGGTTGATCGAATCCTTATATGCGAAGCATCCGATTCATATTGATATTGCGGGTACTGTAGCGTCTATTGCGGAAATAACCAAAGAGACGTTGTACGAGTGTTACAACACGTTTTATCATCCGAGCAACATGAGCTTGTTCGTTGTTGGCGGTGTAGATCCGCAAGAGGTTATTTCGCTGGTGAAAGAAAATCAAGCTGCCAAAACCTTCTCGCCGCAAGGCGAAATTGAGCGTTTCTTCCCAGAAGAGCCAGTTGAAGTCAAGGAAGCTCGCAGGCTTATTTTACTCCCAGTTTCGTTACCAAAATGTTTGATGGGATTCAAGGAAATTGCACCTGCGGTTACTGGTAAACCTTTATTAGTGAGAGAACTGACGACGAAATTAATGTTGGATATCTTATTTAGCTCCAGCTCGGATATTTATCAAACACTTTATGACGATCAGCTTATTTCTGATAATTTCGGTCATGAGTATAACTGCAGTGACGGCTATGCCTTTTCCATTGTTGGCGGAGATACCAAGGATCCTGATCAGTTGATCGCAAGAATTCGTGAAGAAGTTGAGAAAAGAAAAGCAGCTGGTCTCGATGAGGTCACGTTCGAACGCAGTAGGAAGAAGAAGATTGGCAGCTTCTTAAGGATGATGAATTCGCCCGAATCGATTGCTAATGAATATACAAAATATCGCTTCAAAGGAATCGATCTCTTCGATATTTTACCCGTGTATGAGCAGCTAACTCTTGAAGATGTTAACTGTCGATTCCGTGAGCATTTTGATTGGAGTAAGCTCGCTGTATCAATCGTACAGAGTCGTGAACCATCGTGAATGATGTAAAGCCGTTTAGTGAACAAAMCGTGCTAATTACGGGTGCTAGCAGAGGAATTGGAGCTGCAATCGCACAACGTTTTGCCGCGGTAGGCATGCAGATTGTGATTCATTATCGCGATTCACATGAAGCAGCGAATGAAATAGCCCGAACTTGTATGAAACAAGGGGCAACGGTTTTGACGGTAACAGCAGATATTCAATCGCATGAGCAAATTCTCAAAATGAGAGATAAGCTGGAGCAAATGAATATGATTCCAGATATAGTCGTTAATAATGCAGGTATCTCCCATTATGGTATGCTTTCCGATGTGACCGAAGAAGATTGGGATCGTGTCATGAATGTCAACCTGAAGGGCTCATTCCTTTGTACACAAGCGTTCATGGCGGCAATGGTTAGGCAAAAATACGGTCGTATCATTAATGTATCTTCGATTTGGGGGATCTCAGGGGCTTCGTGTGAGGTCTTATATTCAACGGCAAAGGGTGGCTTAAATGCCTTTACGAAGGCTTTGGCGAAAGAACTAGCTCCGTCAGGTGTTACGGTGAATGCCGTAGCGCCTGGAGCAGTTCAGACAGATATGATGGCTGCCTTTCAAGCGGAGGAAATCGATGCCATTACGAATGAGATTCCCGTTGGGCGTCTTGCATCTCCCCATGAAGTGGCATCGCTTGTCTATTTTCTAGCATTGCCTGAATCCGGCTACATAACAGGGCAAATCATCTCCCCTAATGGAGGTTGGCTTACTTAATTACAAGGGACCATGGCAATGAAGCCCACGCATAATTCCGTTTTGAGAAGCGCATATTACGTAAGTAATGACCATTTCTCATAACTCAAAGGAGGCTTCTAACAATGGCTACTGTACTTAAGGTGTTCGACAAATGGAAAGAGTTTTTGGCTGAACGCGTGAGTCAGGCTGGACATGCAGGGATGAGTGATGAAACCATCTCCAAGCTCGCTTTTCAAATTGGGGAGTTTTTGGCTGACAAGGTGGATCCTCAAAATGAGCAAGAACGAGTTCTCAAAGAGTTGTGGGATGCTGGGGATGAGCAGGAAAAGCATACGCTTGCGCGCCTAATGGTAAAATTAGTAGACAAAGGTTAATAACCGTTTTACAATTCAAAAGAGTACGATGTGAAAGCCTCCTCTTTCGGAGGCTTTTGCATGCTTTATAAGCTGGAAAGGAATTATCATTGTATGCATAAGAATCGATTCTTACTTATTTTAATCCTATTATCATCTTTGCTTGCAGGATGCGGGAATCGTGGAATTCCAGTCATTAAGCAAGAAGTGCTTGATCAGAAAATGTCCGTTTTGATGCTTTCAAGTGCGGGGATGACGGCATCCGCGAAAGAAGCCTTAGGGCAAACATTAAAGAATTGGCGAGATGCAAACTCGATTGCCTATGACTGGGTTAAAGATTTAAATGCACTGGATGAAAGTGTGGTTTCGAAATTGAAAACGAAATCATATGATTACATATATGTTGTTGGAAATGAACTGTTCACTTC
>NZ_JBFUHL010000090.1:0-15685 GCF_056402415.1 Paenibacillus sp. P4_A9 | reverse complement strand
GTCGTTGCTGCATATGGCCTGCGTCTGAAGGAGCGTCATCCCAAACTTCGTTTGATCACATTAGGATATTGCCACTCTCAGATCGGTTATATTCCGCGCCGATCCATGTACGATGAGGGGGGCTACGAAGTGGATGCTTGGAGGACTTGGGGCTATCCGTCTCGTTGGGATCGTAACATTGAGCAAATGTTTGAATCTACAGCGCAAATCGTATTGTCAAAATTGAAAATGGGGGAGACGCCATGAAATACACGGCTGAACTTGCTGTTGAAGCACATTGTTCCTTAGGGGAAGGGCCTGTCTGGGACCCCTCCGGGCAACAGGTGCTTTGGATCGATTACGACGAAGGAACATTGCACGATTATATACCTTCCAGCGGGGTTCATCGCATACGAAAGCTGCCGATGAAGGTCGCTTCATTTGCATTAAGGGAAGGCGGAGGTATCCTCATTGCGGGTGACCAGGGACTGGCTTTTTACAATCCAGAAGATGAAACCATGGCGTTTGTATGCGATCCGGAAAGCCACCTTCCCCATACCCGGTTCAACGATGGAAAATGTGATCCGAAAGGCCGTTTTTTTGCGGGTACTGCATCTAAGGGAAATGTGCGGGATGGGGCACTGTATGTCTTCTATCCGGATGGGAGTTACAGGCAATTGGATTCAGGCATTGGTTGCTCCAACGGTATTACCTGGTCCATAGACGAAAAAACGATGTATTATATCGATTCGCTTGCCTACCGTGTGGATGCGTTTGATTTCGAAATAGAATCGGGATTAGTGACCGGTAAACGTACGGTGATCCCTTATCAGGGAACAGAAATTTTACCCGACGGGATGACCTCTGACGAAGAGGGTATGATCTGGGTGGCTGAATGGGGCGGCTGGAAAGTGAGCAGGTGGAATCCTGCTACGGGAGAGCGATTGGCCGTCGTTGAATTGCCAGTAAAATATGTAACATCTTGCGTTTTTGGTGGTAAGGATATGGACGAATTGTACATCACGTCGGCCAGTTCCCCATTATCGGAGGATGCCCACGCAGAACAACCATCCGCAGGCRGTTTGTTCCGTGCGAAAATCGGCATTAAGGGACGTCCGACATATGTCTTCAGAGGGTAGAATTCCTAGCCTATACTTCGTTGGCAAAGGAGAAAAGCGAAATGAACTATAAACGCCCAAATATTTTGTTGATTTTGACCGACCAGCAGCGTATCGATACGATGAAATGCTATGGGGGCACGGTATGTCAGACGCCTAATCTCGACCAATTGGCGGAAGAGAGCGTTGTATTTGATAATGCTTATGCAAGCTGCCCCATCTGTACGCCGGCAAGAGCGTCTTTACAAACAGGATTTTATCCGTTCAACGTCGGCATGCAGGCCAATACTTATGGAGCTAATTGTCTGATCCGTGAGCTGCCTGATGACCCGATGTTGCTTAGCCGCCAGCTTTTGAAGCAAGACTACAGTGCTGGATACACCGGAAAATGGCATCTAGGCCATGGAAAAGAGATTGTCGAAACCGAAGATTTCCGAAGATATGGCAAGAAATCGATTACGTTCCCCGAATTTCAATACAATATCCGTAGCTTGCCCACCGACTTGGGRTACGAAGGCGACGATTTCCCTGGGCATGGCGACGGCGGTTACGAGTATCCAGAATATCTTCGTTACTTAGAAGAAAACAGTCTCCGCTTTGAAACGGTAAACACGTTATCCGGCAATTTTGACGTACATACCGCATCGGAGGTCGTGTCTCCAATCGAATCTACGGTGGAGTATTATTTAACCGATAGGGCTATTCACTACATCGATCGTTTCCGTCGGCGCAAGCTTCCGTTCTTCTTCGCTTTGAATTTTTGGGGGCCTCACGAGCCGTATATGGCGCCGACGAAGCATCTCAATTTGTACCGGGATCAGCAGCTCGAACCATGGCCAAATTTTTATGACAACAACGAGAATAAACCTTCGATTCATAAAGCCCGAATGGCCAACTCCAAAGATTGGTCGGCTTTTGAGCCTTACGTCAAGCACTATTACGGTTTTATGAGCTCGATTGATGAACAAATTGGGCGACTTCTCGAATATTTGAAGCGAAACGATTTGTTTGAGAATACGACGATCATCTTCTCAGCCGACCATGGCGAATCGCTTGGCATACACGGTGGCTTGAGCGACAAAGCGTTCTTCATGTATGAAGAGACTTGCCGCATACCGCTGCTCGTAAAGCCAGCCGGGTCCAAACAAGAGATGCGAAGAGAGAATCGATTTGTTGGCTCCTGTGACTTTTACTCGACGATTCTAGACCTTGCCGGGGTACCTCGGGAAACGGCAAACTCCCGTGACGGTCGTTCGTTCGTGCCGCTTATCGATGGGCAATCCGTCACCGATTGGCCGGATTGCGTCGTGACGGAATGCTCTGGCCTTGAAAATGTGATGTTTACACAGCGGATGATTCGGCATGGCAATCTCAAGTACGTTTTCAACTGCGGTGACTTAGACGAACTGTACGAACTAAAACAGGACCCACATGAAATGAACAATCAGGTTGCTAATCCAACCTACGCAACCTCGCTCAAGTTCATGAGAGGAAAGTTGGCGGAATGGATGAATGAGCACCAAGACGGATTGCTAAAGCTTTTCAAACGAATGAGGGAAGTGTAAGGATGCCCAGATTAACGGAGTCAACTTTCGCGACTTGGGATAAATCAAAACTTCAAATCTATAAATAGGCGATAGCTTGTTTTCCCATTTGTTCCCAAGCTTCAATGAACTTCTTTTTCGCAAGCTTTTTATTTTTTCCGTAAGAATCTAGCGGGTCATTGATATAAACGTAATTCGCGTCATAGCCAGTAACTAAAACCGAGTGTTCATGCCAGGTGATTTTGACGGTTCCCGACTTCGTATACCATGTCTCAAACGAATTCGGATCCAGCTGTTTAAACCTCGTGTTGGTTATGATCCAGACCGGAGTTCCTCTCGTTATCCCATTGACCACGCTGCTGAAATCCGAGCCAGTTAAATCTGTGACTCGATCCGGCATGTATTGCGAGGCTAATTCGTAGATCGGTCCGTGGTACACCCCGTATCCGGGTTGATTGAAATCATACATATCCCCCACAAAACCCTTGTACGGATTTCCGTGAAAGCCATCCTCCCAATAAGGGACTTTATTAATCTGAGAAGCAAGTGTCATTTTATCAACATGGATGCCTGCATAGTTTAACATCATTGCAAGAGATGTCACTTCACATCCGCGTGGCAATTCAGGCAATTGAAGGATATGCGGCGCGTCGAGCAGCCTGCCAGAAGACGATTGTACGTGGCCTAATGCGGACCAAGTAATCGGCCCCACTATGCCGTCTACGACTAAACCGGTTGCTTGCTGGAAAGACTTAACGGCTTTTAATGTGCGGTTGCCAAAAATCCCGTCCGCGGCTCCTGGATCGAAGCCTCTGTCGGAAAGTGCTTTCTGCAAGGTTATAACATCATTCCCGGTATCCCCAATGCGCAGTGTTTGATTAGTCATGGATGCACCTGCCAATCTAATAAATTTTAGTAGTAAGTAGAATAGAATATGCATGGAAGGATCGCATGGAGTGGACATGTAGCCTTGGTCATGAGAAAAACTTCTATCGAAGTCATTCGAGGATGAGCGACCGCGTTTTAAAGGTTGTTTTTATCGCCAATTAGAAAGATGTTTTCGGGAACCGAAAACTTAAACTTCTAATGTGGTAAGAAATAAACGTCGGCCTTAAAGGCAGACGTTTATTTTCGTTTCTATTCATTGTTTAGAACGCATATGATAGTTCGAGTCGCTCAATTTTTGCAATGAGGAGGGTTTTTTTGAAAATTAAAAAATGGGGAATACTTTCACTATTTTTAGTTGTTCATATGTCTCTATTTGTTTCAAGTGTAACAGCAAACAGTGGAGAACAACAAATTCGAGTTCTTATTAATACTAATAAACAGATTGTGAAGGAAGGACTAAAGTCAAAGTATGGTGTCCGTCATGACTTTCAGGAACAAGGATTTACAACCGATGTTTCCCAGCAAAAATTAGTAGAAATACGAAAACGCAAGGATGAGGGTATTATAGTTTCAGAGGTAGATATCGTGCATACGATGGAAATCAATAGAGCTCAAGGGAAAGTGAATACGCCAAAAGCTCCGATCGACTCGACACCTTGGGGAATCGAAAAGATTTATAATGATTCATCGATCACAAAATCTTCTGGAGGAAACGGCATTACAGTTGCTGTTTTGGATACTGGTGTATATAAATCTCATCCTGATTTGACAAGTAGGGTAGCAAGTTGTATGGATTTCACCAGTATGAAAAAGCCCCTTGTCGAAGGTAGTTGCTCAGATGGTAATGGGCATGGAACTCATGTGTCGGGGACCATTGTAGCCGATGGTGGAGTTTCTGGTAAAGGAATATGGGGTGTCGCTCCAAGTACTGAGCTTTGGGCGTATAAGGTTTTGAATGATAGAGGTACAGGATATTCAGACGATATCGCTAGGGCTATTGATATGGCTGTAGATCAATCAGTTCAGAATAATAAAAAACTAATTATCTCCATGTCACTGGGGTCCAGTACAAAAAACAGCTTGATTGAATCAGCGATTAATAAAGCGGTAGCTAAAGGAGTTCTTGTGATAGCGGCAGCAGGAAACGAAGGACCTAATCCTGATACCATTAGTTATCCTGGGGCACTATCGAATGTAGTCGCGGTAGCCGCACTTGAGAAAGTTATTGAAGATAGCAGCTTACGAATAGCCGATTTCTCTTCCAGAGGCCGCTATTTACCAGAGGGGAATTATCTAAATTATATCATTCAAGAGAGAGATGTCGAAGTAAGCGCACCTGGTCGGAATGTTGAATCCACTTGGAATGATGGAGGGTATAGTATACTAAGTGGAACATCTATGGCAACTCCTCACATTTCCGGACTTGCGGCAAAGATTTGGAGTGAAATACCAAATTCTAAATCTTCAGCCCAAGATGTACGTTCACAATTACAAAGTATTGCTAGAGGGAACGATATATTCGCTGGAATTTCTGCATCCTTAGGATATGATATTGCTTCCGGCTTTGGGTTCCCACACCAATAAGAAATAACTAAAGCGGTTCCATTAGGCCATGAACCATAAGTCAGCCTGCCCTCTAGAGGGCAGGCTGTTTTTGTTTTCGTATATGGCGACGACCTGATATGTTCAATGAAGAGGTGTTGAACGAGGGTGGATTTCAAATTTATTTATAAAATAACATGCTTAAGCAATTTCACCCATACCCCAGAATAAGAGGGAGATTTATGATAAAGGGTGAAAGTGTCTGCTTAGAGTAGTGGGAGAAAACCACCGAGAAAAAGTTGTTTCCGAAATTGGTTTCAGATCTAGCTTCAATTACTAGTATACGAGGAGGGTTTATCGTGAGGACAAGTTTCACTCGTAAGGTACTTAGTATGGTCATAGTAATTGCCATTGTAATGACGATGGTTATACCAGTCTCGGCGCATCCTAGTATTTCTAATGAAGATGGCCTAACAAAGCATATCCAGCAAGTAGTTGCGAACACTTCGAACTCCACCACTACATTCGGCAGTACGGCGCTTTTGGTTGATGGAAGCGTGTACATGCTGGGCGGAAATGGGAACGGTCAGCTTGGAAACGGTACGACAGGCGGCGCAAGCACACTCTTTACAAAAGTCTTAACCGGTGCAGGCACGCCTCTTACCAACATCACGCGCATTTACCAAAATAGCGGCACGATGTACGCGTGGAGTCAGTCCGATGGCAAACTCTATGGATGGGGGCGAGCTTACGGGGGGAAATTGGGTGTACTCGGTGGCACGGGTGCAACTCAGACAGATGTTACATATGCAACTGAATTAACATTTAGTGGCAATAAGACGTTATCGGAGCTCGGAATTAGCTTTGATGGCTCTCACGAACAGACTTTAGGCGGCATTGCTGGTTCTGGCAGCGCCAATCCCAGCACGATTGTGGCTATAGCCACCGACGGGAAGGCTTACTCCTGGGGCTCCAGCGGCGCAAGTACACTTGCGACATATGACTTTCGTCTAGGTCGCGATATCAGTGTTGATCAAGCGGTTTACTCTATGAACGGGACACTTAGTAGTGTAATGCCGGCTCCAGTGATCTTCAACCCTGGAAATCCAGACGAACGGGCGATCGCGGTTGCCGGTTCTGACGAGACGCCAGGCGTCAATTATATCCTCTCAGAGACAGGTGTCCTGTATGGGTTTGGTAAAGGGCTATCTACTTCGGCTAGTGCGATATTTGTTAAGGTCGAGCACCCTGACAAAGCTGCAGGCAGAAAATTTGTAAGAATGAGCACATCCTCAGGGGGGATTGTTATCCTGTTGGACGATCAAGGCTACATCTATACGGTGTTTAACTCAGGCAGCGCCAACAATGTGTATTCGGCTGTCGCGAGTACCGCAACCCGCCCTTCGGCCGTTTATGGCAACGGGACCACTGGCGGTATAAACGGGAATGCGGCTTCAGGTATAACTTTTAAAAATGTTTACGCGATCGGGCCAACGACCAATCATGTCATGTTTGCCATAGCAACCGATGGCACCGTATATGATTGGGGCTCATCATCTGGCGGGACGGTTCATGGCGTACGTTTCGGTGACGGGACAGCGGCTACTAAAACCGTAGCAACAGCGGAAGTAAATCCTTTGCTAAAAGATGTTGAGTATATGAGTATGTTCCGGACAACGGCGGCCGCGGTAAAAGGCAATGTCGTTTATACGTGGGGGTACAATGCCGGCGTCGATATGCTTGGAAATGGTTCCGGTATTGGTCAGACTGCTTCACAAGGCACACCGAAGCCAATTAATGAAGCAGCACTCGTTAATATTCCAGCGCTCGCCGCTCATGTGAATGATGAATTGCCGCTTGCAGTATCCTTTGCGCCAGCGAATAGTGCTACCGGAGTGGCTCTTGATGCTGCTCCAAGTATAAGCTTTAACAAGATCCTTTCTCTTGCCAGCGGCAGTTCGCTAGCTGATACAGTAAAGGTATACAAGGGCACGAATAATACTGGAACTTTACTTGCCCCGAGTGCTTATTCAGTTACGAATGCTGGTAAAATACTCACAATTACTTTTGTAAACGCGATTCAAGAATTGTCAGATTACTATATTGAAATTCAAGGGGGTAAACTCAAGGATTTCAAAGGGAGCTCCATTGCTACACAAGGTTCAACCTTCAAAACAATTGGACAGTTATCGGCTTCACCACTGCCGGCCAACAATGCAACAGGGGTTTCGAGACAAGTCAAACCTTCCATTGCTTTTACAGGCGTCTTAACCAGCGTTAGCAGTTTGAACACATCGGTCGAGCTGCATCAGGGTATGTCTACTGGCACGCTTGTCCAATCTACAGTTGAATTTGAAAATCAGAATACAGTGGTGAGGATTTCACCATCAGCATCGCTTTCTTATAACACAGACTATTATATGGTCGTTAAGGCTAACGCATTTAAAGATCCCAATAATGTCATGTATCCAACAACAGACTTGGTCTACAAATTTACAACAAAAGTTCCACCTGCTTTCTCATCTGCTGTAATCAAGCAGGCCGTTACATTTAGCGGCTCGGACGCGGACGGGAACGCGACAGCGCTCTTAACAACCGACGGCAAAGTTTATGTCAACGGCAATAACGCTAACGGAATCTATGCTAACGGCTCCATTTCCATGCCGAACGGCGGCTTAACCGGCGTATTCAGACCGGCTTATACAAGCGCGGGCGTAGAACTCAGTGGTATTGATATGATTTACACATCCCAGGGCAACCTGCTATATGCTTGGGATGAAGAAAACAACAAACTGTATGCTTGGGGCAAAAACGGCTTTGAGCGTTCAGGTATTCTGAACTCATCTACATCGGTTCAATGGGCAACTCATTCCACCTTCCACAATACCCCGATTAATTTTGCGGGAGGACGCCATTCTCTTACGGCAAGTGTAGGCAGCACTTATGTAATAGACAAAGACGGCGCGGTATGGTCGTGGGGTCAGGCATCGGCAGCCAACGGTGGCAATGAGTCGAATGGGTGGACGAATGACTATCGGCTTGGTCGTGACTTACCTGGTATATCTGTAGCTTCAGGCGTATTAAGACCGATCTGGGAAGCGCAGGCTGCTAACGGGATTAAATACTTGGATGCCGGTAAGGCATGGTATTCGGCAAAGCCCGGAAAAGTTGTATACACTTCCGACCCGAGTGAGAAAGCAATTGAAGTAGCAGGCGCTGGTACGACTTCGGCCTTCATTTTGACTAATTACGGAAACATGTATGCCTTTGGAGGAACAGGAGCTAATCAGTTCTCATCCGATCCAGCAAATCGCTTCGCGAAGGTTGCTCACCCTGTAACGGGGCGCAAATTTGTCCAGATTAGCGCGTCAGTGGGCGGCACGGCAATCATGCTTGACGATATAGGTCAGGTATATGCCCTATTTGCCGGGACCTTCGCTAATAATAAAACAAGCCTTGTTCCACAGAAGCCTGCGGCCATTTATAACGCAGTAAACGGCATACCGAACGCGGAAAGCCTGATTTTCGATGACATCTTGGCCTTTGGTACCGGTACCAACGTCACCTATATGGTCAAGTCTTCCGACGGCAAAGTCTATGTGTGKGGCAGTAACCAAAGCGCAAAGCTTGGCCTCGGTATCGCGGACGTTACCAACACTTCAATTGTTCCGTTTGCAACCGAGAATACTGCGCTTAAGGACGTAGAAGGCTTCTACGGAATTAATGATACCGCTATCGCCTGGAAAGGCGACGTCCTGTACACATGGGGTGCTAACCCTTACAACACCTTGGCTAACGGCACCAACATAGCGGATTACAGCTTGTCGCCGCTGCCGATTACCAAGCCATATCTTGCGAATATACCTAGCTTACAGGCTATCGCTCCTGACGGTGATCCGCCTACTGCGCCGGATTCTGCCCTTGAAGGAACAAACGCAAACTTTGTTTACAAACCGGCTGTATCGCAAGATATCAACGACAACATCTTGGTTGAAGATTTTATGGGCTGGGGCGGTCAGTATAACCATCAGCTGTTCTCCGACCTAAACAGGACGGTTTACGACGCCACCGACGCCAATCTTCAGAATCTTGAAGATAAACTTATCAATCTGAATCCGAAGTATACACGCATTTTCTATGATCCGGACCCACAGAGGGCGGTTCCGTATGTCAATAACGCGGCGGGCGGCAATTCGGGATATACGGCGCTCTACGGAGACCTGAATTTCGAATCGCTCGAACAGACGCTGCAGCTTGCTAAGGACACCCACTCGGCGGTCAATCTCACCTATTGGCATCCAGCCACGGAGTTGAACGGCCAGATTGTGGCTAGCAGTGATACCAGTTGGGATATCAGCACAGGAATGGGGCGTTGGGCCAAGCATCTGAAGACACTTATTGTGGATAAAGGATTTTCCAACATCAAAGCCCTTACAATTTACAATGAACCAAACGACGGCATCCCTATGGATAAGTATG
Source organism: Paenibacillus sp. P4_A9 (assembly GCF_056402415.1). Classification (NCBI taxonomy): domain Bacteria; kingdom Bacillati; phylum Bacillota; class Bacilli; order Caryophanales; family Paenibacillaceae; genus Paenibacillus; species Paenibacillus sp. P4_A9. Next base: position 6,135 of record NZ_JBFUHL010000090.1, on the reverse strand, counting down.
TGCAAGTTTACAGGGCGCTTGACACAGCTCTTAAGAATGAGGGCATAAGAGATCTCGTTAAGATTGTAGGCGGCGACCTGCTGACTGGTAACCAGGCGGCTTGGTTCAAGCTTATGGGTGAAAATCTGAACGACGTGGTTGACGAATACTCGATCCACAGATATTGGTTCGACGGCTCGACGAGATACAATATGCTGCTCACTGTGCAGGCGATTATTAACGCTCTGCCTGAAGACCAGCGCAAGCCGGTCCAAATTACTGAGTTTGGTCCAAACAAAGGCTATATGAACGCAGCCTACAGTGGAACCCAAGCCAATCTGATCAAATATGCTTATGAAACCTCAGGCTTTAACATTATGTCGGCTGCGCTAGGCTTTGACGGCACTAGTAAATGGGACATCTACCACGCTAAGTATGACGGTGACATCCAAGACCACAGCATGATTATGGATGCAAGAAGCGGGTATGAGCTTCGTCCTGAATACTGGGCATTCTTGCTTGAATCCATGACTTCGGAATCTGGATGGAACAGTGTAAAAGTCCGCGGCGGTACTGGTGACGGCGGTTCCAACAATAAGATTGTCGCGGCGCTTGAAAGCCCGGACCGTTCAGAGCAAAGCTTCTTCCTACTGAATCAGTCAACAACAGCAGCAACTAGTATAAGCGTCGAAGGCTTAGACACTTCCATGACCTACTACGTGTATATGTGGAACGAGAACGGAGACGGCAAGATAACCGAGAAGGGCGTACTTGCCCCGTCCGGTACAGCGTCAGCACAATCGTCTAATGCAACTGGAGGCTTATACAAGGTTTCGGGGATCAAGGGCAATTCGTTTGCTGTGTTGACAACTAGACAGTTAGACTCGGCAAGATGGGCGGATGTGTGGGAATTTGACAATACTCCCGATGTGTTTATATCTCCGTCTAACGACGCGAATGGCGTATCGGTAGATGCACAAGTCGAGATTGGCTTTAATGTCGAGTTCCTTAATCGAGATGGGATTGGCGACATCAACAAAATTGATCCGACAAGCACGCCGCAGGTTTTGGAAGGGCCTAATTTTGCAGGTATCGTAAAGGTTTATAAAGGAACCAACAATAACGGTACAGCACTTGTTGAGGGGACTGACTTTGTGGTCAAGTTCAAAACAGGGGTAGGCTATACCTATAAAGATAAGAAGCTGGTGGTCAGCTTCCCGAATGAACTTGAACGGAATACGGACTACTATGTTGAAGTTCAGCCAAACGTGTTAAGACATGTCAGACCAGCTCCGACTTCCATCCCGTATTCGTTTGTAAATACGATAACCGTTGGTTCGACCTTCAAAACGGAAGCTGTTCTGGATGCATCACCGCCAGTGCTTTCCCTTCCGGGAAATATGACAGCTGGGGCTGCTGATCCTTCAGGTGCTGCAGTATCCTTTACAGCAACAGCCACAGATATCGTGGATGGTTCAATCGCTGTAGCTTGCACTCACAGCTCTGGTTCCACCTTCTCATTAGGGATTACAATGGTGAACTGTTCGGCTCAAGACCAAGCTGGTAACGCAGCAACAGGCAGTTTTACAATCACGGTAAACGGGACTCTCCTCAGCAGTAAGGATAGCTATTTACGACAAGGCTCACCTAATACCAACGAAGGCGGCAATCCAAATCTGACCATTCAAGCTAGTGGTAATAACCGTGTCCTAGTGGGATTTGACGGCCTAGATCAACTTAGTACGGTCGGTTTGAAAAGTGCCACACTCGTTCTTACTATTATGGACAATTCAGATAACTGGGGAAGAAACGACGTTCGCACTGTAGATGCACATCGCCTCCTAGTGAATTGGACGGAGGGGAATGGTTCGAATGATGAAGTTAATCAACAGGTTCGTGGGACCGGTAATGGCGTTACATGGAACAGCCCCAGTGATACGGACATAAGCAATCAAAATGATGATGGTGACAAATGGGATATGCTCAATCCAGGAAAAGTGAGCAATCAAGGCGGGAAATATTCGAATGCTACAGCAGCGGGGTCTAGTCATTATAACGGTCTGAGCGGTAAAGTCACTTGGGATGTTACTGAGGACATAAAGGTTGGTGCAGGGTTTGGCTGGCTTATTAAAAAGACAGAGGAAGGTGCAAGTGGAAAAGTAATTTACTATTCCAGAGAATATGCTATCGACCATAATAATTTGGATTTAGCGCCACGATTAATCCTGGAATATGGGCCTTCAGATGAAACGGTTAAATGATGTGAAGTCTCGAATAACATTTCCAAATTAGGGTAATAATTCCTTATTGTATTCGGTGTAACAGCATCTTTATTTACAATGGGAAGAGTTCATCACAGTATTCAAATGCAAAAACAACCACGTCATGGCAGAGCCAATGGCGTGGTTGTTTGTTTGCACTTAGTGCACATCTTACTTTTTAATATCTACACGAATATCGCGACTGTCATCTTTCACGGATACTTCTTTACCGTCAGCTTTCAAAGCATTTACATAGCTAACCCATGCATCAAGCATAACCGCACCGTCTTTCCAATCCTTCACTTCACCGAAAACAGTGAACCCGTCACCTTTGCCAGTTGCCATGAAATCGTTGGTAGTTACTTTGAACATTCTATCCGTATTGAATTTACCATCGACATAAATCGGAGTTCCATCGATTAAGGTAATCTTAGTAAAACGATCTCCATCCTTACGCGTGTTATCCCATTCTACGTTTACACCTGAGAATTGAAGAGCAGGAAGTTTCGTGTACTTATCTAACACTTCGAAAGCAGTCTTAATCTGTTCAGCCGTCATTGTTCCAGTTACATTATAGTTACCAAAAGGAAGGACTTGGAACATATCACTGTAGGTTAATTCGCCTTTATCAACATCAGCACGAATCCCGCCGATATTCGTGAATGCGATATCTGACTTCTCAGAAGTACGCATAGCATCTGTGATGATGTTACCGAGTGGTGTTGCACCGTCACGATCTTGACTGCCGTTGATATCATAACGGAATGATTTTCGGCCAAGGTTTTCAGAAACTACGGCTTCAATTTCGCCAGCTTTCGTTGCGATTTTGGATTTATAGCCATCGACGATATTTTTAACATCTGGATCAGCAGTCGTTAAATTCGTATAGGTCTCCAAAAGACTAGCATTCGAGGAAACAACCTTTTTCGTCGTTTTATCTAAGTAAAGTTGAATGTGCCCAACCGCATACAACCAGCTTTGTGCTTCAACAACTGGAATTCCGTTAACAATGCCAGCAACACGCATATGAGAGTGACCGCCTACGATGGCATCCAACGTGCCGTTTCCAGTCCCATTCGCAAGATCAGTGAGCTCGCCCATAATTTGCTTGGACTTGGCATCTTGTTCACCTGGCAGGTGGGAGGTAACCATGATGATATCGCAGCCTTTTGCGCGAAGCTCTTCAGAAAGCTGCTTAGCGATTGGAGCTGGATTTGCAAAGCTTAAGCCTTCAATGTTGGTTGATTTGGTAGTTGTCATTGTTTGCGGTGTAGCAAAACCAATAATACCAATCTTCAAACCGCCACGTTCAATAATGACATAAGGCTGCGTCCAATCTACAGGTTTACCTGTTTTATCATCAATAATGTTAGCACCCATGATCGGGAACTTGGCATTTTTGATGTTAGTGATTAAAGTATCGCGGCCAAAATCGAATTCGTGGTTACCAATGGCAGCAGCATCATATTGTACCTCAGCCATGGAATCTAGCACGGATTGGCCATTCGTCGTATTGGAAATAAGCGTTCCTTGCCAAGCATCGCCACCGTCAACAACAACGGTTCCGGTAGGATTAATCGCACGGAAATCGTTTACGATTCCAGCAACGGTTTCCATGCCACCTTGTGCATGATTACGTTTCTTATCAAAGCCGACTTCAATTTGTCCGTGAATGTCATTCGTTGTTAGAATATCGACAAGTTTAAAAAGTACTGGTTTAAGCGCTTTAGCCGTCTCATCACGAGTTACTTCAGCAGTAGGGTTAAAGTTGCCATCCAGAGCAGGGGTGAAAATGCCGGAAATTACAGCGTAAGCAACGTAAGGACGTGCCCAAGAAGTGATAGAAGCATTATCTTTAAAGTAGTTCAGTACTTGTTCGTTAACTTTAGGAGCTTGTCCGCCCGTTAGCGCTTTTACGATAAGAACTGCTAGTTCTTGACGGTTCATTTTCGCATCTGGATGAAAGGTGCCATCTTCATAGCCACTTACTAGATTTGCAGCTACAGCATTAGCAACCGATTGCTTTTGCCATTCAGCTAGATCGCCAAAAGTTGCTTTGCCCAGATCGGCTTGCGCCAATTTGGCTACACGGTTGAGCATCGTCACAACTTCAGCGCGAGTAGCTGCTTGTCCGCCACGGTAGTCGGAATCGCCATACCCTTCAATGGCACCTTGTTCAACAGCAAGCTGCATGTCGGTTTTCGCTGTAATGACGGTATTAATCGGCATCACACTTACGTTTTCCTCTGCAAAGGCAAAGCTTCCTGTAAGTGAGCTTATCAAAGCTGTTACCACGACAGAGGTGGCAAGTCTAGTATTTAATACTTTTTTCATAATTTCCTCCTAAAATATAGAAACATAGCAAATAATTTTAAACCTTTATTAGTATAAAGATTTAATTGACCACTGGCTTGTGTTTTTTTTAGGAGGACTAATGACAAACTTCAGAAAAATGACAATTGTAGTGGAGTAGATTACCTGTGGGTGTACAATCACAAACGTATTACATCACACCACAAGGGTTTAGTATGAATCCATGAATTAACAACACCAAAGTAACAACCCGCTCCTTGTTAGGAGCGGGGTTACTAGTGTTTGAGCTTCAAAGAAGCGGGGTCCTATCTTTTCAACGAATAAAATGACGTCTATTATACCCCCTTTCTTCGTGTTACACTTATTGAAAAAGTGGGGAAGACTTGCGCGGGTTAACAGAACTGTATGCAGCCTGGGCTTATGCTCTGCGGGAGGATCTGGGAACTTAAGACGAAGAGCCACGGATGAAGGTTTTTAAGAACTTCGAGGGACGGTTTGCATTGTAATAGGTGGAGGTGGGACTTATCAGTAGCGGTGAACCCCGTAATGAACGTGAATTACATAAGATGCATCTGGCACAGGAACAAGAAGTTAATCCGCCTGGTTCACATAGGGTCGATCTCATCCCCCTGGACGATGGGCGTATCATGATCCGTGAATATGATGTTGACGGGAATCTAATCAAAGAAACATGGGGAATGGCACCACATCCAAGCGAAGAGCATGATCCATTAGTTGATACGTGATGACTTGGGAAGCTGAAGTAGGATTGTTCAATCCATTATTGATTCATTGGGGAGAGCGTATAATTAGTACCAAGTCATAATACCTTGAGATAAAAAGTACCATTAATTTGAGGGAGGGCTTGAAGATGAAGTATTTCGAAGAAAATCTTTTTTTTACAAGAGTGCAATTAGTAAATGAGATTTCGAATATATCAGACGAAGTGTTCAATCGAAAATTAGAGACAAATAAGTGGAGTATAGCCGAGATTTGTCATCATTTATTGAAGACGGAAACTTTGTTTACTAAAGCAATTCTTTTCGGRCTTGAACAAAATAAACGAGCTAAAGCAGTACGCAAACCGATTGAAGATGTACTAGATAGATCGAAGTTCATTAGTGCACCAAAAATTTCTGAACCAGGTACGGGACCTTTTTACGTTCTTCAGCTAATTCAACAATTAAATGATTCAAGAATAGATTTATTGGGTGTTCTAAATAAGATTGATGACAAGTCTATATTGGAGGAAATAGCTGTTAAGCATCCAGTGTTCGAAGACTTATCATTAGATCAATGGGTTGAATTGCTCTATTTACACGAGCAACGACATATTCAACAAATTAAAGATCAAAAAGAACTAAGCCGCTAAACTCTAAGAGCGAACTATAGTTGAACAAACCTAAACAGGCTGCCGCGTGCAGCCTATTGTGCGAACAGGCAGAATTAACGAGGGATGGGCAGATTTGCTTAATAAATGCCTGTAGTCTGAGTTGGCATCACGTGGGAAGGAACCTTGACGTGCAATACGTCGTCTGCGGCTGTTAGTAGCCGGCTTTTGGTTTTCTCCAGTACCAAAGGG
>NZ_JBFUHL010000089.1:0-15781 GCF_056402415.1 Paenibacillus sp. P4_A9 | reverse complement strand
GCCTCACCGATTTCATACATTTTAATGCTTGTATTCTTCTCCAGCAGGCGCTTGGCTTCCCTAATCCGGATTTGTGTTATGAAATGAATAAATAGCTCCCCTGTCTTTTGTTTAAAAAAACGACTGAAATACTGCGGGGTCAATTGGACGAAATCCGCCACTTCTATTAAGGAAAGGGTTGGTGAGAAATAATTTTTCTCGATAAATTGAATGGACCTTTCAATCGGACAGTTTGGTCCGCAGCTGCCGGAAATGGAGGTTTCTATCCGTTCAAGCAGTTCTGTAAGTGCCGTGTACTCAACGGGTTTAAGCAGAAAGTCCTGAACGCCGTATCGGAGCGCGGTTCTCGCATATTCAAACTCAGCGAATCCAGTTAAAACTATGATCTTCAGCAAAGGCTTCAACTCTAAGGCTTGTCTTGAAAGCTCTAGACCGTCCATGCGGGGCATTCGAATGTCTGTCACCATGATGTCGACATCAGCTTGCTGAATCAGCTCCATAGCGGTTTCCCCATTGGAGGCCATTCCAACGATATGCCATTGCGGCTTCAATCGATTCAATTGCATGGCTAACCCCCTGGTCACCAATACCTCATCATCAACCAGAAGGATATTCATGCTGTTCCCCCCTCACTATTTAGCGGAATCCGAATCTTGACCACTGTACCTTGCGCGGGGATACTATCAATCTCTATGCCATACGTCTCACCGTAACAAAGCTTAATTCTACGGTCTACATTTTCAATGCCGATCCCTGTCCCTGTCCCTGTCTTACGTTTCAGGTTTGAGTAATTGGCATGTTTCATTTGGATACGAAGGCTATCCAGCATGCCTGCCTCGATTCCGATGCCATTATCTTGAATGCTGATCAGCACATGCTCCTCCATTTGCTTGGCTTGAATGATCAGCTTTTTCCCCTCTGCCTTTGCTTCCAACCCGTGATAGATGGCATTCTCAACTAGAGGCTGAAGCAATAATTTCTGAACCCTTACATGTTCAATTTGTTCGTCTATATCGAATTCAACCTCAAGATTCTCGAAGCGAATTTGTTGAATATTCAAGTAATTGTTCACATGCTCCAATTCATATTTCAGCGTAACAGCCTCATCCGCTCCTCCAATGGAATAGCGAAACAGATTGGATAAGGAAACAACCACCTTAGCCACCTCATCTTGCCCTCTGATAACTAACATCCAATAGAATGAGTCCAGCGTATTATAGAGAAAGTGGGGATTAATATGCGCTTGAAGCGCCTTTAACTCTGCCGCTTGCTGTCTAAGCTCCCCCTCGTAAACTTCATGAATGAGAAGGTTCAACTTTACAATCATGCGATTGAACGAGCTGCTTAATTCATTGATTTCCCGAATACGAGTCGGGGGCAGTTTAGCGCTTAAATCCCCTTTCTCCACTTGCTTCATTGTTTGCTGAATGTTCCGAATGGGTTTGGTGATGCTAGTCGATAATAGCTCAGCTGTAATAAAGATAAGCGTAACTGCCGCAATACCGATGAAGATAATGATGTCCCTTATCGTAGAAATCCCTTTTGTAATACTAGAGAAGGGAAGGATAACAACGGAGGTCCATTTGGTCTTTGTGGAAGTCTGGAAGGTTATCAAGGATTTAACACCGTCAATGTTTCTTGTAAAATGCCCGCTTTTCTGTCCGTCTTGACCCTGGAGCAGTTCCGCCAAGAAGTGTTTCCCATAGTTGGCTGTATCGGAATTGCTGAGGAACGGAGAGCCTTCTTCGTTGATTAAAAAGATTTTACTTCCCTCACCTAAATTGTATTTTTTGAAATCGTTTTCAATTGATCGATAATCTAAGAGCGCCATGAAATATCCGAGTGGTCGTTCATGTTTGATAAAGTTGGGAATGGTGCGAATGCCGATGATATACGGTTTTGCCTCCCCATCCTTTTTCGTGTCAATCCACAGCATTCGGTCGCTCAACTGGCTTTTAATATTCGGATCTAGAAAAGCCAACTGCATGATCTCAAGCTGTTGAAGCTTGCTGTTATTGAAGCCATAGTACCCGTATGTTGGGGAGTACACTTGTGCAGCCGATAGGTATGGATCCTGCTGGGTGGAGGTTTCTATGAGATGGCCTATTAATTCCCGTTCGCTCAACTTCAGCACACTTCCGCTTTCCGCTTGATTTAACAGTATCTGAAGCTCGGAATTGCTGAGTACGACGGAGGCGCAGTCCTCCACTTTATCGGCAAGCTCCTCCAGCTTGTTATTTTGAAGTTCGATAATTTCCAAGATGTAGCTCGTAGCGATCTCTTCTACAATTTTAACTACACCTTGGTAAGTTAGAAGTATAACAATGGTCAGACAAGCGATAAACAACAGGGAAAATTTCAGTGTGATACTGGTTTTGATGCTGAGTATGCGCATGCTGATTTCAAACCCTTTCTGTGTACAATCGATTCAGACTAACTACGGTATCAGACACCGAAATCTTTTCCTTCTTCTTGAATTGCCGCAGAGCTGCATGCAACAGCTCTCCTCCCTGTTCTTGGAAAGCGGGGAACAATTTGTTTCGCGGCCTCATGTAGCTTCGTTCAAGCGTCTGAAGCGTTTGCTCGAAGAAGCCATTTGTGTTGTGGTTCACTGCTTGATCCCTCCATACCGAAGCGTGACCTGGTTGACCGCCTCCTTCAACATAGACGGATCTCTGGATGTCTGGACTGGCCGTGAACATCGCAAACTGGACCGCAATTGGAATGTGTTTGGATAATGCCGAAATAGCCATTCCTGCCCCCCCAAGCAAACTGCCTTCAGGCACATTTGTTGTTGATGGAATATTGGTAAACCTCAGCTGTCTCTCCGCGAAGCCCAGTCTGGAATAGTTGGAATATCCAAAGGCTAATGGCAAATAAACGATCGAGTCGGTAGACACCATCAGGTCATACATTTGGATCGGATTAGAGAAAAGCGAGGATTCGTGCAGCTTTGGCAGCAGATTGAGCATGATCTTCAACGCAGCTTCGCCAACCGAAGTCGAAATGCCAGTTTCTTCGTCGAAAAAACGATGACTGCCTATATTCGCGCACAGCGATAAGAAGCTGCACATTGTGTCCGTAGGACACAGGGGCCAGCCTATCTTTTGCGTATTGGAAAGTCTCTCAGTTAGAGCGTATACTTGCTCCCAAGTTCGTGGCACCATGGCACTATCCAGCAAATCCGGACGATAGGCGGCTACTTGTGCTGCGGCATCCACAGGTAGTGCCCATTGATGTCCGTTCCATTCGTAGCTTTGATAGCTCTGGCCGATCGAATTCATCCGTTGCTCGTTCAAATAAACTGCTGGAATCCAATCATCAAGTGGTGTAAGTACGCCTTGACGTGATGCAATGTCGACATGCGGATGATCAATCATGATGATATCGTAACTTCGCGCAAGCGCTTCCACGGAAAAATCCCCGAAATCCTTCAAGGATCGTCGATCCCATTTGATTTCAATGTCCGGATATAGGGTCCCGAATTGCTCTGTAGTCGCCAGAAGCGGTCCGTAACCGCGAACGTGGTTCCATGTCATTCCTCTTAAGGTAATCATCTATATAACTCCGCTCTTCTTCATTTCTTTAATCGCGGCGTCTGAATAGCCTAGCTCTCCTAGAATTTCCTCGTTATGTTCACCGACAAGGGGTGGATGACGCAGGATCTCTCCGGGTGTCTCGCTGAACTTGACGGGAATCCCCACAGTACGAACTTCACCTGCCGTTGGATGCTGATACGTTGTAATGGCCTCCAAGTGAACGACCTGAGGGTCGTGCTCCACCTCCAAATGATTCTTCACCTCCGAAACCCACATATCGCGCTCTAGCATCCGTTCAATCCAATAAGATGTAGACTTCATCACGATACTAGCTTGTATTCGGTAGAAGATCTCATCCCGTTTATCGTATAACACCTGTGGATCGTCATACTCATTAAGACCTGCATCACCGATCACCTCTGCGAGCACCGAAATCGGATTAACCGATATGCACATGTAACCGTCCGACGTCTGGTAGATGCCGAATGGTGCACGCTGACCAGGATGGGCGATCCCAGACATAGGGCGTTCGAACAGCTTGCCTGTGTTGAGAGTAACCGCGAATTCCTGCAGCTGGTGTGTAAGCAAGCATTGCAGCAGATTGACTTCGAGCTTCTGTCCTTTGCCTGTTTTCTCGCGGTAATATAAGGCGGACAGCAGTCCATAGATGATGTTGTACGCCCCCAGTTGATCAGCTATCCCCGTTCCGAGAGGTGTGGGAGGAGCGTCTTTACGTCCTGTCAGTGTAATTAAGCCGCTTAAGGATTGGATCATCAAATCCTGCCCTGGACGGTTAACATAGGGACCGTCTTGACCGTAGCCCGTGCTCGAACAATAGATAATCCGCGGATTGATTCGTTTGAGATCCTCATAACCGAAGCCGAGCTTCGCCATCACGCCAGGACGAAAATTTTCGAGAACGATGTCGCTCTCTAGGACCAGCTTATAGATTGCTTCTTTTGCTTCTTCGGATTTGAGATTCAGCGCTAACGATCGTTTATTTCGGTTAAAGGCCAAATAGCAGGGCGACTCCGTGCCGCCAATCCACTGCTCCAAAAACGTCCACTGCCTGTAACCATCGCCGCTTCCTTTTCGCTCGATCTTGATCACGTCCGCCCCAAGATCACCTAGCATTTGCGTCGCGAATGGTCCTTGCAGAAGATGGGTAAAGTCAAGCACCTTAATTCCTGCCAACGCTTTTTCCATCTGATTCATCCTCCTCATCCAAGTTATTTACCAAAAAACTGAGGTGCACGTTTCTGGGTGAAGGCGGCAATGCCCTCCTTGGCATCTTGGCTGTAAAACAGATTCGCCAAGTAGGATCGGTCGTAGGCTTGCGCCGTTTCAAGACTTGCGTCCCTGCCTTCGTTTAGAAGCTTCTTAAGGCCTTGAACGGCTAGCGGAGCCTGCTCGGCAATTGTTCGTGCAAGCTCAAGTGCTGCCCCAAGAAGTTGATCAGGCTCCATTACTGCATGAATGAACTGCAGTCTCATGCCTTCTTCCGCTGAAAGGAACCTTCCTGTCATCATGATTTCTTTGGCTGCATACGGCCCTGCCAGACGTAATAATTTCTGAACACCGCCGCCTCCTGGGATGAGTCCCAGCTTCACTTCAGGCAAGCCGAACTTGGCTCTATTCGAAGCGATTATAAGATCACAGGCCAGCGAAAGCTCAAAGCCGCCGCCTAGCGCATAGCCGTTTACTGCAGCAATTACAGGTTTAGAGCACATCTCGATCGCTCGGTACATGTCGCGGCCTTTATCCTGAAAGGCCAAAAACTGTCCCATCTCGAAACCGTTATATCCATCAATGTCAGCCCCAGCCATGAAAGCTTTGCCTGAACCGGTCAAAACGACAGCACGAATCTCCCTTAACTCGTGAATGCGCCTAAAGCAATCCGTCAGCTCCGCCATCATTGAGCTGTTCATCGCATTCAGCTTTTGTTCACGTTCAATGGTCACTAGCATAACTTTGCCCTCTGGTTTCCATTGCAAATAGGAATAGTCAGGAAGCATGATCATATGACCCCCTTGTTTATCAACTGATTTCCATCCACACTGCTGCGGTCTTCCAATAGTTCTCCAATTCCGCAATGTTTGAAGCATCATAGAACGTAGATGGAATGGCGAGCACTTGTAATTCCTTTCCTGGAAAGTCGCCCCATAACCGCCTTCGTTCAAATTCATTGATGCTTACTCCTTTACTAAGCGCTACGGCAGCTCCGATGGCTGCTTTGGCTGCCTCCTTCGGCCATTGGAATACGGTGGCGTGCTGCTTCCGGAGCTTGATCAATTGAACCGCGGACATGTCGCCATCGGCACCGACGACGATTACTTTCCCTGCCATCTTGTGCTGCTGCAGCTCTTCGATAACGCCTTCCGCCATTTGGTCGCAGCCGGCTATTACCGCATCAAACGGCTTGCCGGCTGCGATCGTCTCGGCAATAATTTGTCGAGATTCTTCCTTGCTCCATAGCAGGACAGGAATCGAAGCGACTAAGGTCATATTCGTATAGTTCTTGAGCACAGCTTCATGACCAATGGACATGGATCTAGCGTTATCATTGTAGGGATCGCCCTCCAATAGCAGGACGCGCCCCCTTCCTTTTAACCGCTTCGCCACATATTCCATCTGCATCATGCCTTGCTCATATCCGTCACTGCCAACGAAATAGTCGACGAATCGACTGCGGCAAGGACGCTGGAAGCAGATCGCTGGAACACCAGCCCAAGAGGCGGCGCGAAAGAGTGGATCGGCTGTAACAGCATTCACTGGACAAATCACAACGCCAGCAGGTCTTAAACGATCCAATACAAGCTCCAGGCACAATTGCTGCTTCCACTCATTATCGTGCGCATGGGTTGGCAGCCATGTCATGGATGAGGCTTGAAGCTCGTGATCGAAGGTTTGTAAGTATTCCAGAGCTTTCTGCGAGCTGAAATTCGGCAGACTCACATAAATACCTTTGCCCTCTATATCTGCATTCTCATTGAAAAAAGCAGGATTCATTTTGCGACATAAATCAAATACCGCGAACCCAATTTCTTTAAACCTCGAATAAGTTTCTGCACCTTTTTCGAAAGAAATAGAAAGGGCCAAAGTAATATCATTCGCATCATTGTAGATCGGGATAGACATGGTAAAGTCTTTGTCTTCCTTCCCTTGGACTTCTAAGGAGAAACCGAAATTACGCACCTCCTGCAGCTCCCATAGAAACGCCTGGTGCCCGACGGAGCTTCGTTCAGCCGCATGCTGACTTGACTGCCAGGCCTGCTGAATCTCCGCTTCTGAAGAACGGCATAGCATGGCTCTTCCCATTGAAGTGGAAAACAAGGGTATCTCAGTCCCGACACTGCGATGTGACTTCATGGATGGAGCCTCAGATTCTTCAAGTATGATCATGATGTGTTCTCCGGAACGTACACCAAGCCTCATCGTTCCGCGATAATTCGAAACGAGAGGGCGAAACCAATTCACCGCTTTTTCTATTTCAGGCGAATGCTGCAAATATTGAACACCGAGTCTCAACACCTTTGATCCGACCGTATACGTCTTCTTGTTTGGATGGTACTGTACATATTTGCGACTATGAAGTGTGTGCAATAATTCATGCGCAGTGCTCTTCGCGAGTCTCATCTGTGTCATCAGTTCCGTAAATGTAAGACCATCTGGTGACGCTGCCAATCGCTCAAGCGCATCTAAAGCGCGGTAAGCCGATTTAACCACCTTCACTACAATACTCCTCCTTCGAAGTAAAAGGATTTGGATCATTTCGAGGATATGAACAATGGATTGTTAACTTCATTATAGAAGGCAATATCAAAGATTTGTAGACGTTTTCAATATTTATTAGTTCGTATATATGAACTGCTACATTAAGAGGAGTAATATGGCTCCTTTACGAGCTATTTGTCAGTCAACTAAAAAAGACGTTCTCTGCCCTATACTTGAATAGGTCAAGAACGTCAATTAATTAGTGATATTAAACACTTAATGAGCTACTGTATTATAGGTCATAATCCAAATAGAACCGGCAACGATAGTCAATAGAATAACAAGCCCAAAGATTAGTGCCATGATATTCCACCGAGCATTCTCGCCCTCTTTGACATGCATGAAGAAGAACAATTGCACACCAAATTGCAGTACGGCCATGAGCAAAATCAAAACCAATGTCCCCGTTTTGCCAAGCATATGATTCATAACGGCTACTAGTGGAATTATGGTCAAAATGATCGAAAGCGCAAAACCGATGATATACGATTTCAATGATCCGTGAGACTCGTGATTGTTAGGTGAACCTGTATGTGGTTGACTCACTTACATCACCCCCATGAGATAGACGACCGAAAATACAAAGATCCAAACGACATCAAGAAAATGCCAGTAGAGTGAAATGACCGCGACTTTACGTTTCGTTACCGTTGTAATTCCGCGGCGTTTCAATTGCAAGATGATACCGATCATCCAGATTAAACCAACGGAGACATGCAATCCGTGAGTACCTACCAACGTGAAGAAGGCAGATAGAAAGGCACTTGTGCTAATCGTTGCGCCCTCATGATTAACCATGTTAATAAATTCTGCGAGTTCTAGGCCAATGAAAGAAGCCCCAAGAAGCACAGTTACAATCAACCAACCGATCAATTGCTTCATATTCCCTTTGTGCATGCCAAGCACGGCCAAACCGCTCGTAAAGCTGCTTGTTAGCAAGATGAATGTCTCCGCGATGATACCTGGCATTTTGAATAACTCTTCAGCCGTTGGTCCTCCATTGGTATTTTGATGAAGGACCATATAGGTCGCAAACAGCGACCCGAATAAGATACAGTCCGTGATCAGAAATATCCAGAATCCGAACGTCTTCATTGACTCATGTTGTTCATGTTCATGATCGTGATCGTGATGATGCCCAGCATGCGAAACCGCGTGTGCCATTATCCCTTCACTCCTCTCCAAGCGTCTTCTGTCGCTTTCACTTCATCCGCTGGAATATAGTAATCCGTATCGTAGCTGAAGGAACGAGCCCACATACAAAGGGCAACACCGATCAGGGCCGGAATCGTCAGCCACATCCAGTTCCATACGAAACCGAAGCCTGCGAAGAACCACATGGCCGAAATGATGAATGGGATTCCTGAATTCTTAGGCATATGAATCGGTTCATACTTTGCAGGGACGGGTTGTTTCTTAACCGTACCTTGCTTCTCTTCCCACCAGACATCAGCCACTTCTGCTTTCGGCAGCACGGCAAAGTTATAAATTGGCGCTGGTGAAGGAATCGACCATTCCAACGTACGCCCATCCCACGGATCACCCGTCACTTTGTGCTCCTTTAGGAACTTGATGGAGTGTGCAATTTGCCACACTTGGAACAGAAAGGCTAATCCCATCAAGAAGCCGCCGACGGTAGAAACGACGTTTAACGGCCCCCATCCCATATCCCAGCTATACGTATAGGTACGACGAGTCATCCCGTCCAGACCAAGGAAATATTGCGGCATGAAACAAACGTAGAAACCGATGTTCCACAGCCAGAATGCCCATTTACCCAGATGCTCATTGAGCTTAAAGCCGAACATCTTCGGCCACCAGTAGTAAAGTCCCGCAAAGTAACCGAAGGCTACCCCACCGATCAAGACCTGATGGAAATGCGCAATTAAGAAATAGCTGTTATGGAATTGGAAATCAGCAGGAGCTACAGATAGCAGCACACCCGTCATCCCCCCAACTACGAAGCAAGGGATGAACGCGATGGTCCATAACATCGGAGTCGTGAATTTAATTTTACCCCTGAACATTGTGAACAACCAGTTAAACACCTTGACACCTGTCGGTATGGCAATGAGCATTGTACTTACCGCGAAGAACGCGTTCACATCAGCACCCGACCCCATCGTGAAGAAATGATGAGCCCACGTAAAGAAGGAAAATAAGCTAATTATCAACATGGCGAAAACCATGGATTTGTAACCGAAGAGCGTTTTTTTCGCAAAGGTTGATACAACTTCAGAGTAAATACCGAATGCGGGCAGGACCACAATATATACTTCGGGGTGACCCCACATCCAAATTAAATTGATATACATCATCGGATTGCCACCGCCGTCTAAGGTGAAGAAGTGAGCACCAAAGAAACGATCTAGAAATAGCAAAGCAAGTGTGACAGTTAAGATGGGAAATGCAAAAATAATAATGATACAACTTGAAAATACGGACCACGTGAACATTGGCATTCTCATCAATTTCATTCCAGGTGTACGCATTTTCAAAATGGTCACAATAAAGTTAATCCCCGTTGCTAAACTCCCGATCCCGGAAATTTGAATCCCCCAAATATAGAAATCCTCCCCAACGCCAGGGCTATGCGACATTTCAGATAAAGGCGGATAGCTTAACCAACCTGCATCTGGTGAACCTCCGATGATGAAGGATACGTTGAATAGCATCGCCCCCCAGAAGAACATCCAGAAGCTAAGGGAATTTAAGAACGGATAGGCGACATCTCGCGCTCCGATTTGCAGCGGAACAACGATATTGAACAATCCGAACATCAGCGGCATCGCCATGAACAAAATCATGATAACGCCGTGCGTGGTGAAAATTTGATTGTAATGTTCAGGCTGCAAGAACTCACTGTCAGGCATAGCAAGCTGTACACGCATCAGCAGCGCATCAACACCGCCGCGGAACAGCATCAGAATCGAACAAATGATATACATGATCCCGATTCGTTTATGATCAACACTGGTTAACCATTCGCGCCAAAGCCATCCCCATTTCCTGAAGAAGGTCAGAACGAATACGATCGCCACCAGAGTGAGCCCGATACTAACTTGGGCCCCCAGAATCATCGGATCGCCTGTAACGAAAAACTCGGATGCGAAATCTTTTATTTTATCGAACATGAGATGATCTCCCTTTCGTGAAACTTTGATCTGAAACGATTACTTTGCACCATGCATTTGACTATGGTCCATGTCACTATGGTTCATGCCGCTTTGATTCATCGCGTTATCTTTCTTCTCCGTTGTATCTGATTGACTCGCAGTATGTCCGCTATGTCCAGATTGACCCTTCGTGTATTTCGTCACAATTTGCTCGAAAAGGCCATCTGGGATCGATGAGAAATATTTCACGCCTGATTTGCCAGGCATAGCTAATTCCTCATAGCTTTCCTTTGTTAATTTCGTAGGAACCTTTTTCGTTTTGGCAATGAAGGAATCGAAATCCTCACGTGACGTTGCATTCACATCAAAGGTCATGTCAGCAAAATGCTCGCCGCTGAAGTTCGCCCCCGTACCAAAATAATGACCGATTTCATCTGCTTGCAAATACAGGGTCATCGCCATGCCAGACATGGTATAGATTTGACCGCCTAGCTGTGGAATCCAGAAGGAATTCATTGGTGCATCTGACGTTAATTCGAACTTAATTGGCGTATCCTCAGGGATTTGCAAATAATTAACAGTCGCAATCCCTTGCTCTGGATATGTAAATAACCATTTCCAATCAAGTGAAGTGACTTGAACCGTAATTGGCTCTTTTTCAGACTCTAATGGTTTGGCAGGATCCGTCGCGTACGTGTATTTCACTGTGATGACAGCGATCGCTCCAATAATAATGATGGGAATGGCCCACCAAATCGTTTCCAATTTCGTACTATGAGACCAATTCGGATCGTACTTAGCTTTATTTCCTTTTTTATCGCGATATCGCCATACAATCCAAGCCGTTAAGACTAGTACAGGTACGAGGATAATGGCGCATAACACAGTGGTAATGACGATTAAATCTCGTAGTTCAGCCMCCACGGGTCCCTTGGGATCCAAAACCATAGCTTGACTGCATCCTGACAATACTGCGATGATGGCGACCATCATGAAGATCAACGATGCTTGTTTAAGCTTTCTCTTCTTCATTTTACTTACCTCCCATTCGACGTCACTAACTATTATCAACATATCATCTTACTTATTAAAGTTCATCATCTACAAACAGATATTAACAAATACGTCAACAGATCGACGTTGTACTGTAAAACAAATGTCACAGAACGTTTGTTGACTCTGCTGGAAAAATATGAACAGCAAAAAGCCTTCCAAGTATTAGACTTGAAAGGCTTTTTTAGTATTTACTTAGAACCMTCGTTCTCATTCACCTTTAGAAACATTGCGTGAATGAACCAAATGAATCGCGGTGCGAATCACATAAATGAAGACACTACCCACCATGAAACCAATACCAACCATTAATGTCGTATTCGTATCACTAAAACTTTCTATACTTACTAAGCTAAGTACTAAACCAATAGCAAGCAACGCCCAAGCGGAAAATGTCATTAATTTCACTAGAGGCATGACATCACGTTCAATGTGCTCAACTGGATTTGCAGACACAGCTTTATTTGACATTATCATCACTACTCCTGACTTATTTGTACATGTATGCTTCTAGTATACCACAAAACAAGAAGTTTGTTCATATTTTATTCACACGATGATCAAAATTTGGACAAAAATGCAAAAAGCAATCCCAACCAAAATTACCCATTGAAGGTGAAATACAAATAAGGACTGACTTCCGGCAGTTCAACTACCGAAGATCAGCCCTTACTATTATGTACATTCTACTTCAGAAGTGTGTAGCTGCCGATAAACGGAAGCGGTTTGACCTGACCTTGTGCCGCTGCAACAATGCCCAACACTGCTAAAATGACCAATGCCAAGTTAGCTAACGGCAGTAGAAGCCAACCTATGAACGGGATAATGCCGAGCACGACATTGACAATGACCCATGCCAAAAATAAGGTAAGCCCTTGATTGGCATGGTACCACGCATACTTGGAGTCTTTCGCCGCAATTAACGGGATGAAAAACAAGATGTACGCAATAATGGCCATTCCTTTGTTTTTTTGAATATCCGTGGAATCGTACATAGACAGCACCTCTTTTTCTCAGAGTTTTACTCTTCCAGTATATTCAGATTCCCCCAGCTATTCGCCCGTGTTTGGACAAATCTTAAATTATTTTTGGACTCCCCAATCCCGCAATAATTGTTCCTCACGTTCTGGTTTTAATCCAGCTAGTCGAGTAGCCTCAGGATCACGATCTTGATCCCATGCCAGCGTATCTCTTGCAGTGTCTGCGAGCGGCCTTGTTTTTAAACCCGATTTGAACGCTTTCGCGTTATTTAGCTGCAGCATGCCGATCAGACTGTCGCTGGGTAACCAGAGCGGAAGTTCCATCCACGCGCCTACTTCTTGTTCTAGCAAGAACGCTTCCGACACCCATGTAAGTTTTGTCTCTTTATCTTTTGACCTACAAGCTTCTACAACCTCTTCCATCGAATACTCATTGCCGCTTGCATGAATCGTCCCTGTGACTCCTTGCTCAATTAAATCCAACGTCCAAGCAGCAAGATCACGTACATCAATGAATTGCAGTTTGCGCTCTTTCGGCATTGGAACTAGAACATGACCACCTCGCTGCAAGCGAGCGGGCCAGTACGTGAATCGATCCGAGGCGTCATAGGGCCCCACGATAAGACCAGGACGAATAATGAGTGCACCCTGTGGAAATACCGATTTAACAACCTCTTCACACTCAGCTTTCAGCGCACCATACCGTTGCCCTGGATCTTCAGCATCCTCCAATCGCATCACAGCGGCGGATTCATCCAGATGAAGCTGCTTTAAATTCGCGTACGCAGAAACAGTAGAAATAAACGTGTAGTGCTTCGCACAACGCTTAAGAATCTCTGTTGATGCCGCTACAGCCTCAGGCTGATAGCCGCTCGTATCAATAACCGCATCCCATTCACCTTCATTCAGTTTAGCCAAGTCGACATTCCGGTCCCCCAGAATATGCCTGACCTGCGGAAATGCTTGTGCATCGTGAAGCCCACGATGAAATAACGTCACTTCGTGACCCTTCGTTAAAGCCGCTTCCGTTAGGGCTCGCCCCAGAAACTTGGTGCCTCCAAGAATTAGAATGTTCATGGGTTACCTCCTGTACGATTTGATTGGTCAATCCCATCTAGGATTACTCTCGCTTTCCTTACTTTCGCTTCCTCAACAGCTCCATCTACACTGTTATTCTCTCTTACTGCAGTGCCCAGATGTATACTTGTCACACCCGTAGATTGGACAAATGAGGCCATGCTGTCAAGTGTAAGTCCACCGCCAGGCAAAATGTTTAAATGGCTGCCTCGGGTCATGTCTGCTAGCATGCGAATTTGCTCAATAGCTTGCAGCGCACTCGCCGCCCCGCCCGAGGTAAGCACGGAGCGAATTTGTTTATACGTAAGGAGCAGCTGTAATGCTTCAACTTGCTGCTCTATATCATCAAATGCCCGATGGAAAGTGATAGGCAATGAAGTAGCCCTCATAAGAACGTCTAACGTAGGACGATCAATCTCATCCTTTTGTGTTAAAGTCCCGAAAACTAGGGCGCTAGCACCAGCTTGTTCGGCACTGTGAATTGATTCGATCATACAGGCAACATCATCGTCTGACATGTGAAACGAACGGGCATGTGGCCGAATCATGACGTGTACAGGTATATGAACTGTCGATCTTATTTGTTTAATAAGCTCAATTTCGGGCGTTAAACCGCCCTGTCTCAAATCAGCAACGAGTTCTATCCGATCTGCACCACCTGCCTCAGCACGCTTTGCATCTTTCAGCGTTGTCGCGATTACTTCCAACAACATGGTTCGTACAACCTACCCTTCTAAGCGCAATATTATTCTCCCCACTCTATCACAATTGGACAACACAAAAAACTCCATTAATCCAATCGATTAAGGAGTTGAGTTTATTATAAGGTTAAGTTAGTTATGCTAAATATTCGAAGCCGTCTGCCATTGTTGTTGCACTTCGACGAGTTCAAGATTGGCAAATGATCGACTAAGCTTCAACATTTTCTCTGTTGCTGCTAATTTCGGTAGTGGTGCACTCATAGGCTTGCCTTTGTAACATACGATAAACAACAATTTCATCACCTTCGCTTTCTTGGTTTACAACATTTGATTGGATTTTCTACTATAACATTCGAAAGACCCCCTCAGCTTTGAGGGGGTCTTTCGACATTTCGACAAGTTTCGCTTAATGCACCTACACTATTGCCAAAACAGATAGCTTAGCTCGAACATCTTCAACCAACTGGGCAGCATCTGCCGCGCGATTAACGACATCTACACGATCCATATCTACGATTAAAACATCAGAAGCATGATAGTGATTCATGACCCAGTCATCGTAGCCTGACCATAGTTGGCGATAATAATCGACCAACGATTGATCCTGTTCAAAGCTGCGTCCGCGAAGCCCGATGCGATGCATCACGGTATCGAAGGAAGCTTTCAAATATACCATTAGATCCGGCGATTTCTTAGGAAGCTCCGCCAGCTCGGACATCATATTGTCAGCTAGGCCTTCATAAACATCAAATTCCAGCTGTGAAATTCGTCCTAGCTCACGATTCACCTTCGCAAAGTACCAATCCTCATAAATACTTCTATCCAGTACATTGCGATTATGTACTAATGCCTGTTTAATGGCCTTAAATCTCGTATTCAAAAAGTGCAACTGCAACAAAAAAGGATAACGATGCTTTTCGATTTCCTCATGTGATGCTGTGTAAAAGAGCGGTAAAATCKGATTATCATCGACACTCTCATAGAAAACATTCGAATTTAGTTCTTGTCCAAGTAAAGTGGATACAGATGTCTTACCAAGACCGATCATTCCCCCAACCACAATCACTGCCATTGACCCCTTTCTCCTTCTACCCAATCATAATTTACCTACTGTCAATTCAGCAAAGCTTACCTATTATACAAGGAATTCAAACGTGTGGGAACCCTCTTTTTTTTCCTTTATCGTTCGCCTTCTTCTTCTCGGGTAATTCGCTCAATAACCGCATGTAAATCGTCGGGACGCAGCAATTCAATGGGTGAAACACCTTTCTCAAAATGTAAATAGTCGCCTTCGATTAAAATGACGTAGCGCTCACCTTCTTCTCAAGCAGCTGATGAACGAGACCGAGTACTTGACTATGCAAAATTTCTGGCATCGACTGATCATTCTACATATATTAGGAAATCCTCAAAATAACGGGTATGTGAAGCTTGATGAATCTTCAGCTCTGAGGGTTCGATCATCCCTTCTTCGGGCATAAATGGATATTGAATAGATTTCATATTCTTTGCATTAATGGCCATCTCCACTTGGTTGAGTA
>NZ_JBFUHL010000088.1:0-15969 GCF_056402415.1 Paenibacillus sp. P4_A9 | reverse complement strand
CCTAATCGTCACTGGTAGCCCCTCCATTTCCTCGAACATTCCTTCAAAATCGGACTGCTGCATAGGAAGTAGCTGCGAAAGTGCCTTCAACCGTTCCTGCTTATCTTCCGCCAAAATCATTCGTTGAACGACAGGCAGACGAGCGGGTGAGAAAAACATATGCTCTGTTCGGCATAACCCAATGCCTTCTGCTCCTAGTTCTCTCGCAATTCTCGCATCGTGCGGATTATCCGCATTCGCGAACACCTTCAGTGTGCGGATCTCATCTGCCCATTTCAGCATGACCAGAAGTTCATCCGTCATCCTGGCTTCATGGAGTGGCATGGCACCGATAATAACGCGACCCGTTGCTCCGTCAAGCGTAATCCAATCGCCTTCTTCTACGACCTTGGTTCCAGCCATCATTCGCTTCTCGTCCATAACAATTCGAATGTCTTCACAACCGCATACGCAGGGTTTGCCCATTCCCCTTGCGACAACAGCAGCATGGCTTGTCATCCCGCCTCGGCTCGTGAGCACCCCTTCCGACGCGATTACACCATGAATATCTTCCGGCGTCGTTTCCGATCTAGCAAGAATCACCGTCTTGCCTGCGCGATTCCACTCTGCCGCTGTATCGGCGTCGAATACCAGTTGACCAACTGCTGCGCCAGGAGAAGCTGGAAGACCTTTGGCCAACACATCCTTGATGGCTTCTTCATCGATCCCTCTATGCAAAAGCTGATCAAGGTGCGACACTTCGATACGATCAACAGCCTCTGGCTTCGTCAATACACCTTCATGGACCAAATCTACCGCAATCTTTAGTGCAGCTTGTGCATTCCGTTTACCGTTTCGTGTTTGCAGCAKGTAAAGCTTATTATTTTCCACAGTAAATTCGATGTCCTGCATATCTTTATAATGCTGTTCTAGCTGCTTGGATGCAGTGAACAACTGCTCGTATATAACTGGCATTTCGTGCTTCAGCTGAGCAATCGCCAGAGGTGTCCTTATCCCTGCTACCACATCTTCTCCCTGTGCATTAATCAGGTATTCACCGAAAAAAGTATTCTCCCCAGTGGATGGATTTCTCGTAAAGACGACCCCTGTACCTGAATCACTGCCCATATTGCCGAATACCATGCTTTGAATATTGACGGCTGTTCCCTGTTCATCTGGAATTCGATTTATTTTACGATAAATCTGTGCCCTTTGATTGTTCCACGACTTGAATACAGCTTCAACAGCCATGCGTAATTGCTCGTATACATGTTGAGGAAAATCCTTGCCTGTTTTCGTAAGAATGCACTTTTTATACGCTAGGATAAGTTCTTTCCAACCTTCAATCGTAACATCTTGATCGTGTTCCACGCCCGCTTCCTCTTTCAAACGGTGTAACAATTGTTCGAAATGGTAGGATTCAACGCCAAGCACGACGTTCCCAAACATCTGTATCAACCGGCGGTAGCAGTCATAAGCGAAT
This sequence comes from Paenibacillus sp. P4_A9, assembly GCF_056402415.1. NCBI lineage: Bacteria > Bacillati > Bacillota > Bacilli > Caryophanales > Paenibacillaceae > Paenibacillus > Paenibacillus sp. P4_A9. The sequence goes on along the minus strand of NZ_JBFUHL010000088.1, from coordinate 14,507 downwards.
TTTTCATTGTTCGTAAGCGAAGCTAATCCTTGAACCGTTACATCATTGAGGCCGAGATTCAGTATGGTGTCCATCATCCCTGGCATCGAGCTTACAGAACCTGAACGAACGGAAACAAGCAGCGGATTGCTTGCATTTCCGAACGATTGTCCCTTCTGTTTCTCTAACTGCTGGAGCGCTGTTTCGACTTGTTCGAACAGCTCTTCTGAGATTCGATTGCCCAGTTTAAAAAAGTTTAGGCATGCCTCCGTTGTAATCGTAAAACCTGGAGGTACTGGTAGACCAGCCCTTGTCATCTCAGCGAGGTTGGCTCCCTTTCCACCGAGTAAAGCTTTCATTGAAGCATTTCCCTCTTGAAAGGGTACCACTTGTCTCTGGGTCATGTTTAGCTTGCCTCCTTATTCGAATGAAAAATATGGTAATCAGAATTATTGTGTCATAAATGTATCATTATCATATATAATACACAATATATAATGATTAATTGTAAAGATATTGACACAATTTATCTAAAATTTTATATATGACGTTATATATAAGCTTCTGATACACCAAAAAAACCAGCTTGCAGAAGAAATTGCAATGCTGGTTTTTTTGTTTCATTTATGCGGCTATACTTGCGCTATCTTAAAGCTATCCGCGACACTCGAAAGCTGCAAATCAGCTTCCCCCCACTCCCCAGGCATCAAGCAGATGCCGTCGTTTGTTTTCATGAAGGCTGGCCGCGGACTAAAGGAAAAATGATTCGGCAAAGCTCGTTCCCCACCAACCCAACTCAAATCGCGTCCGAAGTGAGCTTCGTCCTTCCGGGAAAGCGTAGCCCCGACGGTCTTCCGCCGTCAATATCGTTGGATCTAAAAACAGCGGTTAACTCAAATAAGTTAACCGCTGCTCTTTTTATTTCGACGCTAGCACCGAACCAGCTTCGTATTCCCCAATCATTATTCTTTAACACTACCCATTACTAACCCCTTAACGAAATATTTCTGCAAAAAAGGATAGATAAGAATAATCGGTAACGCTCCTAAAAAGATTTGTGCTGATTTAATCGTACGATCCGAAATTGAACTCATTAGCCTAGCATTATCTGTTGACAAGTGTGATAGATCACCTTGTATAACAATCGTTTGTAAATAAGTCGATAACGGATAGTGCTTCTGCGAGTTCATCAACAGCAAGCCATCGAACCAAGAATTCCAATGCCAAACCAAGGTGAGTAAAATTAAAGTTGCCATTGCAGGCAGCGCCAGAGGAACAAATATACTCCTCAAAATTCGCCAATGACCTGCCCCATCAATAAAAGCTGATTCTTCAAGCTCCTTTGGCAAATCACGAAAAAAGTTAATCAATAGCACTATATTAAACACTTGTATGGCCCCAGGTACTATTAAAGCCCATAACGAATCAATTAAACCCGTATATTGGACTGACAAATACCATGGGATTAGACCGCCATTAAACAGAATCGTGAATACATAATACCAGGCATAAATTGTGCGGAAACGGAATGATCTTACTTCTTTTGACAAAGGATATGCCGTTAAAATACTAAGCGCCATGCTGATTATGGTACCCAAAGCTGCCCGCTCGAGAGTTATATAAAATGAACTGAAAAATGCTGAATTGTGCAAAATATAACGGTATGAATTCAAGGTAAAGTCTACTGGCCAAATTTGTACCAAACCTGCTGATGCAGCGCTGCTATTGCTAAAAGAAAGCGCCCATACATGAACAACAGGAAGTATACAAAGAAGTGATAATAGTATCAGAAAAGTATGATTACATGCAGCAAATATTTTACTACTGGTAGATAATCTTCGTATCATTGCGAGTATCTCCTTAAAAGATGCGATAATTTGCGAAGCGGTACGCGACCCAATACGAAGTGGAAATCATAGCAAACGAGACCACCGATTTAAATACTCCTAATGCCGTTGCAACACTATAATCCGTATTTAAAAACCCGATTCGATAAATCAGTGTATCCAGAATGTCGCCGCTATGATAAACGGTAGGATTGTATAAGTTAAACACTTGATCGAACCCGCCATTAAGTACATTCCCCAAACTAAGCGTGGCCATAAGAATGATAATCGGCAGAATACCAGGTAACGTAATATGAATCGTTTGCTTCCATCGATTAGCTCCGTCCACATATGCTGCTTCATACAGAGAAGGATTAATGCTCGTTAGGGCAGCAAGATATACGATTGTGCTAAAGCCAAACTCTTTCCACACATCAGATGAAATCAGGACGAAAGGAAACCAATGATTACTTCCTAAGAAGAATATCGATTTGATGCCAAACAAGTTCAAGAACTGATTTACGCTCCCTGACGAAGGAGATAAGATATCAATTAATATTCCGGATAGTATTACCCAAGAAAGAAAGTGAGGTAAATAAATGAATGTTTGAACTCCTCGTTTAATAAATGTCTTCTGAACTTCATTCAATAAGAGTGAAACGATCAATGGCACCAGCAAATTAGCTGTTATTTTCATAAATCCAATAAATAACGTATTCAGAATGGCCTGCTTCGTATCTGGTAAGGCTAGGGAGTAAGTAAAATTATCCAAACCAACCCATTCGGAATGCCAAAAGCCCTTAATTGGATTAAAGCGTTGGAACGCAATCACAATACCAAACATTGGAATATAATGATAGATTAGGACAAGCAGAAAGCTTGGGATCAGCATTACATGTAACGGTGTTTCTCGACTTAACCTCTTGAACATTGTTTTCACCACTTATTTTTGACATTAAATAATATATTTTTTTCGCTCAAAATATTAACTTCATACTAAATATTGAGAGAATTGAGTACCACTCAACACTCTCAATATTTACTTACTTCCCTTACTTTTGTTTTGCTTTCCAGTCGTTTACTTCCTGAGTGATCTGATCCCCACCGAGCTTCTTCCATTTACTTACAAAGTCGTCGAAGTCATCTACTGGTACAGCGCCCATAATAATTTTTACAAACTCTTCTTTTTCCAACTTATCCAGTGTTGCTTTTTTCTCAAGCATAGTTGGGGTTGGTGCTCCATAGAACTGAACCGGCATGAATCCATCCTTTTTGTAGTCTCTCCAGACATTATACGAAGAGTCGATATTAGATCTCTGACGATTCGTTGCCCATTGTGTACGGTCACCGGCCAAAAACTTTTGAATACTGTCGTAAAAATCTTTTTCATTAGCGCCAAGGTTTGAAGTATCTTTGCTAGTTATTGCTGCTTTTAAATTATCCGCAACTTGAAGATCATAATCGATAGGAATCGCTGCCCCAACGATTGCTTGCTGGTTAACCGAATACGTAGGATCCTTATCCAGTATAAATTTATGATATTCATCAATTGATTTCGAAAAATATTTCTCATAATAAAGATTCATCATTTTAACTAAAGCTTCGGGATTTGAATATCCGGCTTTTACAACAACAAAGTTGCTTGCTGTGGTTTTTACTCCAGGAATAGCACGCTTGTCGTCGATGGATAGTAGTGGATAAGGCTTCCAATCCATACCCGGATTTTTTTGAATTCCAATATCAATAGGATAGTAGCAAAGCCAGTTTACTCCAAACAGGATGCCAACTTTGTTCTGAGCATTATCTTCGCCAACTTTAGCGGCATCTTTAACAGCAAACTCTTGATCTATGACACCGGATTTATATAATTGCTGCAATGCAGTCAATGCAGCTTTAGTTTCTGGCTGAATGCTGCCGTAAGCCAGCTTACCTGAAGCATCTTTAACCCAAAGAGTAGGGTAGGAGTGATATCCTTGGAAGAAGCCTTCCGAGCCTACAGCCGATCCATATAGATCCTTCGTGAGTCCTAATCCATATGTGCCTCCCTTACCATTGCCATTCGGATCTTGGGTTGTAAACGCTTTAGCGATATTCAATAAGTCCTGCATCGTTTTCGGTTCTGGTAAATTCAACTTCTTTAACCAATCTGTCCGAATCCAAACCATCTGAGCAGAGAAARGATCTCCATTTGCCAAAACAGGCAATCCCATTAGCTTGCCATTAAAGGTCGCGGTCTTAAGTGTTTCACCTTTATCGGCATTGTAGACTTGCTTCAAGAGAGGTGATGCGTATTTATTAAAAGCGTCTGTTAAATCTGCCAATTTCCCGCCACTTTCCAATGAACTAAGTCGTTGATTATCTACTTGGAAGATATCTGGAATATTGTTCGAAGCAATGTTTACGTTCAACTTTTGTAAATAACCTTCACTGTTAGCAGAGAAGTTATACTTTAAATTAATGCCTAAGGCATTTGCATATTCATCGGTCCAAACATTCTTGTCAATGGTTTGGCCTGGCAAGAATTTAAGCGTAGATGGAACCGCAATAGCCCCATTCACTGTAATAGGCGGGTCATATTTGCCGAACGGATCAGTAGCTGTAGTTGCTGAAGCTTTTGCCGTCTCAGTGCCAACTGTACTAGTTACCGTAGGACTGGCTGAATTGCTGTTACCAGTATTTGTGCTGCACCCGGTTCCTACCAACGCTAGGCTTAACAACCCAACAAGGGTAGTAGAAATCCCTTTCTTCTGTTTCATTGCTCTTTCCCCCTTATAATAGTTAGTCGAAGATTTTGAAAATTTTTCTTGTTTCAGCAATCTTCTTACTCTTATATTAAGCTAATCTCCTGGAATGAATAACGGGTACAATCTATACTTTGGGGGTAATATCACTACTTCTTTAAAGTCACATAATCGCGATATTCTTGCGGCGACATATTCGTTTCCTTCTTAAAAAATTTGCGGAAATATTTCAGTGAATCGAATCCAACCGCAGCAGTAACTTCATAAATTTTATACTGCGGATCCGCAAGCATATCTTTCGCAATCTTCATTCTAGCTTCGGCAATTGTTTCAGATAGGCTAATACCTGATAACTGTTTATATAACCTTGATAAATAAACAGGATTATGCATGACAACCTCACCTAAACGCGTCAATGACAGATCTTCGGAAATATGCTCTGATATGTAAGCTTTTAATTTAACGATCAAACCTAGTCCCTGCTCCTGCCAACCACTAAATCGTATCGAAAATATCAGCTCCGAAATGATTGAGAAATATTCTATAACCTCTGACCAATTTACGAATTGATCATAAAGGGTCAGCTTGGAAAKATCGATTTGTTTGCTCATTTCTAGATGCAGATTCCAAAGTTGAATATTCGATAGAAAGAAGCTTCCCATGGACAAGAAAATTTCTGCCTTTAGCATCATCTGTTCTACATTTGCTTGTTGGTCTGCTTCATTAGCCAGCTGGGGCAATGCCATAAGTTCTTGAAGCGCTTGATAGAAAGAAGCTTGCTTGTTGTTTTCCAGATAAACTTGAAGCGAGGACATCCATTTCCTAATCTGCTGCGAGGGCCTGCTTATCCCTGTTGCCTCCCCTGGAGTGGAAAGCGAATTATCAATTAATAGCAACTCTTGCTCTAATCCTAATCGCTGATTCAGCATAAATTGCAAAGCTTCAAATTGCAGCTGTATCTGATCCCAATCGACATATTTGTTGGCGATGGAGAATGAGATTTTGATTTTCAACAATTCCCGGCAAGTCCTCTGTACTTGCTCACAGGTTCCTTGAACAAAGCGAATCAACTGTAATTTTCTATGATCGTCCCACTCTTTGGGTTGAATAAACCATGCGAATTTCGCACTGTCCATTTCGATAGGAATAAGATTAGTCGTCGGTCCCAAATATTCCATGGCGATATTTTGGATGGCAAATTGAAACAATGCCCGGTCAGTCCGCAACATTTGATCTTGCCATTTATCTACCTTGCCAACCACTAGAAGTACTGGTTTAGAGCTGTCTAATGAAATTTGCAAATCTGCAAATTGCTGCTCCAATGGATGGTTTACACTTTTATCTCCCCATAACATATCTCGCAAATAGTCCCTTTGCAAAGTGGTTCTGGCTTGCTGTAACTGATTTTTAGCTTTGGTTATAAATTGCGATATAGCGCTTTCATTTTCCAACAATTCCATAGCCTGCTTAATTTTTTCGATCACTATTTGATCGCCTTCTGTTTTGAGAATATAGTCCGTAGCTCCATTCCTTAAAGCATTCTGTGCGAAGGAGAAATCATTATAGCCTGTTAAAAAAATTACTTTGCAAGATGGCCATTGTTGTTTAATTTCCTTCTGCAAATCCAAGCCGCTCATTCGCGGCATGCGAATATCCGACAAGACAATATCGATCTTGGTGCGGCTCAGCCAATTTAACGCCTCATCTGACGAATAAGCGCGATAAATTTCAAGGTTTAGATCATCGGAATCCTCCAATACTTCTGCTAATCCGTTTACAAACATCGTTTCATCATCCACAATCAACATACGATTCATCGGTATTCCCCTTTCGGGATAGGAATTCTAAGCTCGACACATAAACCGCCTAAGTGACTGCGACTAAGATGAAGACCATACTCTGTTGTAAACTTAAGCTGCAACCGCCTATGAACATTCAGCATCCCTGTCATTTCTTGAGCTCCCCTTTCATCTAAAGCAGTCTGCAAATAATTTAATGCTTCATCACTTAAATCGTCCCCATTATCCTCAATTAAGATGGATAGGGCTTCGTACGAATTAATGAAACTAATTTTTACAATTCCTTGCTGAATCTTATGCTCTAGTCCATGATGATAGGCATTTTCGATAATTGGCTGTAAGATTAAACGTGGTACCACAATAAACTTACAATCCTCTGAAATCTCGCCGACCTGTGTCTCCATGCGTGAGGAGAACATTTCGATGTTGACATAGGTCTTGGCATGCTCCATTTCTGCTTCTAGTGTCACCTCATCATCTGCACTGCGTGTGATAAAACGGAAATAGTCACCCAAATGCTTCGTATACTTCTTGACCTTCTCAATTTCTTCACTTTCAGCGAGTCGATAAAGTGCATAGTATCTGTTATACAGAAAGTGCGGGTTAATCTGTAGCTGCAGCTGTTTAAGCTCAGACCTCTGCAACCTGATTTTCTGCTCGTAAACCTCACTGATCAGTTTGTTAATCCGGCTCACCATCGAATTGAACTGCATGTACATAAAGTTAAACTCGTCGTTATTCCAATGTTTAATACTAACGCCAAAGTCACCATTTTCCACTTTTTGAAAAGCCCTTACCATCCGCTGCATTGGCGTGTGAATTTGTCGATAATTCCAATAAGAAAATAATCCCACTAATAGAATGGAAAGCAGGGATAGGAGCCAGAACCATTTTTTATATGTTTCTAGCGGCGTCAATATCAACTCCTCTGGCTCGTACAGGGCCAAAGTCATATTCAATACGTCCGAATGCTCTAAAGTTACTAAATACCCCTTCTTGTTGATCGTGATTCGCAGAGAAATGTCGAGTTCATTTTTGGACTTTGAGTCATATAGAGAGGACGTAATTTGTTTTTCAATATCCGAATGTTTCCCGTCTGATATGGACCATTGGGCTTGCGGATTAAATAATAAAGCTCCGCCTTCTGAAGAATTGGTTATGCTCGCTAATGCTTGTAAAATCTGTGAGTTTGAAAGCGCAACCTCCATTACAAATAACGGCTTATCCGTCATCGTAGGATATGCTTGACTCAATAGGAGTTCTCCGTTCCAATACGTAGTCTCGATTCCATTTCTTGCAGATTCACTTATAGCTTTTAATTCATCATCCGGGATCGTGTCATCATAACTATTAGCCAGTAAGCTTCGTCCCAGTCGAGGAATGTAAAGCTTAATATTCTCAACGTAGGGACTTGATGTTTTAAAAAAATTCAACTTTTTGATCATATCGATAATCGCTTTTTGACGTTCATAGGTATTAAAAGCCTCAGGTGCAACACTGAGTGTCTGCAAGTCCCCATCGTTAATAAAATTTACCTTTAAACGATTCAGCCGATCAATTTCCGTTTCAAAGGCATTCAAATAAAAGTGGACCTTGGAAGACATCGAAAGACTGATTTCATTACTAACAATTGATTCGCTCGTCTGGTTTATATATAAACCTATGATTAAAATGGGCACAATTACGGTTAGAAGAGATACAACAAGCTTTGGATAAATCGACCATTGGGTCAACCGCAGCAGTTTGAACACTTTTATCACTCTGTATCCTCTCCAGTACATTCATAAAAATCGACTAGTGTTAGTAGAAAAGACATCCCTCTCGATATCATCGAGTGATGTCTATTTTTCGCCTCAAAAAGCTTCCATGAACTCAAGTTATCATCTAGCTGCCGCATTAACTTTATTGATCAAACCTTTTGCCGCTAACTAGAGAGCATACATCCTTTTTTTAACTGGATGGAAAAAATGACCAGAACAACCTTCACCATTTACTCCAAAATATTGTTTGAAATCAATATTGTCCCAATCGATTTCTCCTGTATGTTCAGCACCAGCCGCTTGTGGAATGATACTTCCTGCTTTTACAAGTAAAACAACAGGGATTGATCCCGCCTCAATCTCGTGCCACTGTGACCCACCGTATAGTTGACCGCTTTGGAAATCGATCCACTCCCCAGAAGGTAAATAAACATTTCGATTTGAATTGCTTTCGATAAGTGGAGCAACCAGTAAATCCGCGCCAAACATGTAGGCATCGTCAACCAACCACGAGGTTTGATCTTCAGGGAATTCAAAAAATAAAGTCCGCATCATCGGAAAGCCTTGTTCACTGCTAAGTACGAACTGCGTATAAATATAAGGCATCAATCGATATTTCAGCTGTGCAGCCTCACGGAACGAATCAACAAACGCTTCGCTATACTCCCATGGCTCCTTAGGGGGTGCTCCGTGACAGCGGCTGTGTGATGTCAGCATGCCAAAAGGCAACCAACGACGGTAGAGATCCTCAGGGCTTTTGCGAACAAAACCGCCGATGTCATGGCTCCAGAACGAGAAACCGGACAAGCCTAACGATAGTCCTGCTCGGAGCGAAGCCGCCATTGCACTGTTCGTGTTTTCAGCATCTCCACCCCAATGGATCGGGTAACGTTGACTGCCAGCCCAAGCACTCCGCGCCCAAATGATTGATTCCTCATTCACTTCTTCGGTGACTTCAGCCACGACTTTGTTATAACGCAAAGGGTATAAGTTGTGCTCATAAAAACCGCTTTGACCCGAATGGTACAGTCCATGTAGAGGTGCAGCTTCCCCAAAGTCTACTTTAATTGCGCCGACACCCAAGTTAAGAAGTACCTCTAATTTTTTCTTAAACCATGTGACTGTCTCTGGATTGCTGAAATCGAGAATGGCATCTTCTGTCGGGAGACCGCCATCTATTCCTTTAACTGCTAGCCCCTTTTCAATAATTTCATCATAAAATTCATTGCTAGGTGTAAAATACGGAAGCTGCCATAGACTCACGCGAAATCCTTGTTGCTTTAAATCGAGAATCATCTGTTCCGGATCTTCAAACCGAGAGGGGGAAAACTCATAGTTGCAGCGCCAATCCTTCTCAAACCAGCCTGTATCCAAGTGGATTACATCGCATGGGATACGAAATTCTCGGAGCTTGGTCGCTACTTCTCGCGCCTCGGCTTCGGATTTATACGTGATACGGCTCATCCATAAACCAAATGACCAAAGCGGCGGTACAGGACTTCGTCCGGTTAATGCTGTATATTCTGAAAGTATGCTCTTAGGTTCTCCAAAAAAGAAGAACAAATCTAGCTCTTCATCTCCTACATATATCGTGTTCATATCATCAAATGATTGACCAAAGTCAATCGACAATGGCGTTGTGGTGTGCACAAACATGCCATATCCACGACTGCTCATAAAAAAAGGAATGGGCTTGTACATGTTTGGCGTTTGAGCGCCTAGAGCATCTTTAGTCCATAAATCAACTTTTTGCCCCCGTTTATTCAATGCTGTAAAAGATTCACCACATCCAAATATTTTTTCTTGAGGGGATAGGCTGAAACTAGCTGCAAGCGTTAATTGCATGTCGGATGCTGAACGGACATATGAGAATGGAATTTTTGAACTCACCAGCGATAAGTTGTCCTGCAAATGATACGTCTGCGTCAAGATCCTTCCTTTCGAATCCTTAAAGATAAGATGAAAGGGATTGAAACGAAGAAGGATAGTACCCTCGTTGCTGTTCCATTCCATTTCTCCGTCCCGCCGAGCAAGTTTCCAGCCTGAGTAATTAGGTATTTCCTCTGGAATCATGAGTGACTCTTTCTGGCGGAAAGCGCCCGGTGTCGTCTTCACTCGTATGCGAACGACCGATTCGGATACGAAGGAAATGGAAAAAGGCAGTTCTGGTGATTCTGCATATTCAGCAGGGAATTCCCAAGAACCAGTCGGTTCAAACGCAAATTCTGTCTGATTAAACGAAGTTCGTGGTTTTTTTGCAAATCGTTCGAAACGAAGCGCTCCTTGCTCCGATTCTGCTTCATAGTTAACCACATTCATCCCGAAAAAATAAGTATTTTCAAGTTTAGTAAACTCATGGCTCATGTCTACAGTATCATTCAAGCTTCCAGTTCCTTTTACACTCATTACCAAAGCTCCTTTGTTAAATACATACATTCATCGGTACTTTCCTAACTTTTTAGATTATCTTCTATTTTTGTTGTTTTTCATATAAAAGCTCTTTAGGATTCAGAATTCTAATGCCATTTACAATACAAGTAGGTTCTGATTTACAACCCACGCATAACTGGAGGCAGCGCTCCAGTTTAATGTTATGTCCCATTTCCTGAAGTTCCTTTAGATTTTCTCCCAGTTGATGATATTCTATATTTGAGACGCAAGTCTGAACGTTATGCCCCATCAACAACCTCCGCTTTATAGAAGTTTCTAAACCAGCGATGCTCTTTTAATTGGATAAGTTGCTCTGTGGATAGTCCAATCCCGTCGCTTATGCTGCAGTTGAGTTCAACATTTCTTACCGAACGCATACCCGGAATTACCGTTGATACCGCAGGATGGGAAAGTACAAAACGCAAAGCAGTTTCCGCAATTTGGTCGATCGGGATGTTCAAAGCGGATGTAATTTGCAAGACACGGTTATAAACCTCCCGTTTTCGTTCTCCCTTAAAATAATGACTTCGGAAGTCGTTCTCATCAAAAACAGTATCCGGCGTAATTCTCCCTGTTAGACCACCCTCATCCAAGGCTACACGCACGACCGTTCCCACATTATATTTTTGACAAGCGGCTAACAAACGTTCTTCAGGTGTTTGATCAAATATGTTGTAAATGAGTTGTACGGCATCCACTACTCCGGTTTCAATTAGTTTAAGTACATTCTCGGGTTCGTGATCATTGATGGATACGCCAAAGTTACGGATCTTTCCCGCTTGCTTTAGTTTCATTACAGCATCCAACCAATCCCCCTGATTCACCCATTCATCTGACCATACATGAAACTGCTGCAAATCAATGGCTTCAACGCCAAGATTTTTTAAACTCTGCTCTGTAGATGCGATGATATGCTCTGCTGGATATGTATCTGCTACATGAGACCCGTTTTGAGCCGGCCAAATCCTATTTTTGGGTGGAACTTTGGAAGCGATATAAATGTTCTCTTGCCTCTCTCTGACAACCTGACCTACCAGTCTTTCACTGTGCCCATCTCCATAAGCCAAAGCAGTATCAATAAAGTTCAGCCCTAGATCAATGGCTCGATGAAGCGCTTTAAGTGACTCGTCATCTTTTGCGCCCGTCCAGTTCACATTACCAATTCCCCATGCTCCATAACCGACCTCAGACACTTGAATGCCCGTCTTTCCTAATGTTCTATACTTCATCGTTTCCTCCAATTAAATAGTTATTATGGTACTAAATAAATTCATAACGCTTCCATTGAGAATTTGGGGAGACTTCCCGTTGTCCTTGTCTCGGTTTTGTTGTGACCCAGTTCTGAGACATAGCTAAGGATTCATACCAAATGGTCTCGATGAGGTTATAATGAACTTTATCTATGTTCAATGTAGTACTAACTTGTGTCAACAAGCTTTCACCCTGTAGGCATAAAGCAGTTAAGCAAGCTTCCATAATCTCTTTCCCGTACTCTTTGCTTGCTTCCAAGGCATCGTCTCCAAGCGCAAGACGTCCTCCTGATTGTGGCGCTAATTCGAGTTCTTTTTTTGTAAAATCAATAAGATCCGGACGTAAATAGAGCAACTGGGATATTTCATATTTGCCCGCATGATCTCCTGAATAAAGCGACTCTACCAATTCAGCATCACTTTTTACCCACACTTTAACCGGTATATGCTGCATAAAAACATTTGCAATTTGGCGAAGATCTTCTTGATTACCCCCGCTATGTCCTGTAAGAATTACAATGGCTTTGAATCCGGCATTTACAAAAGACCGCATTTGGTATAACAGAAATTGAATAAAAATATGAGGCGGAAGTGAAGTCATCCGAGGGTTTTCTTCCCCTACTGTATCTTCCAACCAACGCGCATGGTATCCGGTCTCTTGAATGTGGTATCCAAGCGAAGGGGCGACAATACCCCCAATTCGTTTGGCGGCCTCTGCACATAGCCATTCTGCTTTGATTAGATCTAAGCCAAACGCACTAATTTGTCCATGGGGCTCACAAAGTCCAAGCGGCAAATATACGATAGGGCATTGATTCATTCGCGATACGAACTCGTCGGGAAACAGCTCAGACCATAATGCTTTTTCATGCTCGTTTTCGCAAATGATAAGAATTACCTCCATGAAAATTAATTATTGCCATCAATATCGCTTTGCTCCATAAGCTCCAAGATAAACGATATTAAAAAGGTGAGATTAGATCTTAAAAAAGATCCACTCACCTGAATTAACCATGGTTTAAGCTAATACAGAAAGTCCATTCTTTGCAATCACTGGGCCGTTGTCAAATACTACGCCTGTATCCGGATTCTTTGCGCCTGTTTGAGAATACTGTAAAATATATCCTTTACGAATTTTATCGCTTCTGTTAGGTGTACTCCGGTGGAATAACAACGAGTTGAAAGCAACCATGCTGCCTTTCTTCAACTCCACTGGAATCCCTGGGTCTTCACCAAAATAGCACTGCCAGCCGACATCCGTTTTCTTATGCTCCACTAATCCTTGCTTGTGACTGCCTGGTAAGACCCAAATGCAGCCGTTCTCGATACTTGCATCTTCTAGCGCTAACCAGCATGTAACATAATGCTGCGGTTCGATCGGAACATACCCATTATCCTGGTGCCAAGGAAAATCTCGATTGGCTTCAGGACGCTTATATACCGACTGGTCAAAATACAATTGAACTTCCGGTCCAATCAAGCCGGTCGAAATGTCAGCAAACTTCTCTTGCATAGCAAATTGTTGAATTTCTTTATCCAACAAATTTAATCTGATTGTGAAATTGATTTGCCCAGGAATAATATGAGAATTTGCTGAATTTTTTCCCTGCTCCTGCAAAGCTCGTTCAGACTCTTCATCAAATTTGTCTATCTTTACCGTAATTCGATCCATTTCAGCTTCTGTAAATAAATTTTCAAAAATAATATACCCATCATTTTGATATTGCTTTAATTGTTCTTGAGTAAGCATTCATATTCATCTCCTCTTTTCTTGATAAATTGAGTATAATATAGCAAATCACATTCATCTCTAGCGTATATTGCTTTAGATTTACACTATTTTGCTTACGTTAAGAAAGGGGTACCCATTGAAAGACCAAGATGCACTAAAAGAGTTTCCACCTCTTATTGATAAATTTTTTCCATTTAACATTTTCCACAACAAACATGCTGGCAACAATATTCTGCATTTGCATTGGCACCAAGATATCGAGATCATTTACATGATTGAGGGACATGCTATCTTTTATATTGGAAACAATGCTATATCGACTGTTCCAGGAGATATCCTCTTCGTTAACAAAGGCCTGCTTCATTCGGGTTATTCCGTTGATAATACCTACGTTGATTTCTATGCGCTACTCTTCGATGACTCCATACTGGGAAATTCAGAAATTGATCCGTACCAATTCAAATTTACTGCACCATTTATTAATGGAAAATTCCCATTCCCTAATAAAATCGATCAAACATTACCACACTATCCACTGTTTCGCGAATACGTGGACAAGATCATTCATGAGTTTGATTCGAGTCAGATCGGTCATCAATTTGCAATAAAATCCATACTAAACCTAATGATTGTTGATATAACTAGGTACTATTACCCCAATATGAAGGCTTCAAACGAAAACACCATTAATGTTGGTGAAATTGAACGTTTTAAAAAACTGCTTCTGTATGTGAATGATCATTATTCGGATAAAATCACGGTTGATGAAGCAGCTAAATTAGTCAATTTGAGTACTTATCATTTCTGTCGAACTTTTAAAAAACTAACCGGTCGAACCTTTATTGAATACTTGAACCTTTATCGAGTGAACGAGGCAGAATATTTACTTCGCGAAACTACCGATTCCATTACGGAAATATCAAGCAAAGTAGGTTTTAATAATATCAATTACTTTACTCAAATCTTTAAGCATTTCAAACGCTATCCGCC
>NZ_JBFUHL010000087.1:0-16176 GCF_056402415.1 Paenibacillus sp. P4_A9 | reverse complement strand
GAAGAAACTCGGCATTGATCGTGTTATGGAGAGTGTAAATGTTCCAACCGCAATTAGAACCATAGCAACTAAAACGATACCAATTCCAAGCGTAAGATAACGCAARTTCATCAAGCTGCCGATAAGCTCCTCTAGCGGGAGTTCATCCACAATGACCCAACCTGTAGATTTAAGATCATCATATATGACGAGTTTCTTCTTGCCTGATGATTGATCGATATAATAGCCGCTCTTCTCTTCTCCTTGCAGACCAGTGTAAGTTGGAACTGCCTCATTAACGTACTTACCCCAAAATTTTTCATCAKGGTGATATAGGATTCGATTCTCCGAATCCATCACCCAGATTAAATCGGAATTGCCTAGCTTTACGTTTTCCAGCATACGGGGAATCACTTTATAGTTCACATCAATGATGAGCATTGCTCTTATTTTGTTTTTTGAGATCTCCCGCAAATCGCGCGTGATCGTAAGCACATTCGTGGAGTTAATTTTCCGGACGCCTTCGATGTTGAAGTTTTTGAATGTCCGGTTCGTTGTCCGATTCCCMTTATATTCGTTAAAAGCTTCAAGAGAAGCGCGGTCCTCGTAGCTGCTAACAATCAAACCATCATCCGAGACAATGGAGAGATTAATAATGTCAGTTCGCACGGATAATATATTTAAAAATAGCTCATTGTCTATTTTTCTTTTCATAAGGTACATGTCGTAAGTGTCTGCATTTGTTGTATTTATAAACTGATTCACTAATGGAGAAGTTAAAACGGGTGATGTGATGGTGCCAAGCTCCACGAAGTAAGAATCGAGGTTATCATTAATTTGTTCCACAATTTGACGGCTGTAGTGTATCGCATTGTTTTCTATACTTTGAGTAGACTTTTCGTACCAGATCATGCCGGATACTATAAAAGGGATACAAACAAAGCCAAGAACTAGGATGGCCAATTTCACATGCATAGATAGCTTCCTGATACGGACCATCCTTATCCCACCTAACTGCTTTTGAAACATATTATACCATGCAAGCGTTTCATTTGGGACATCCTTTTTACGTTACTTCCCCGCCAAAATGAGTTTTTGTTTCATCATCAAACATCTTGTGCAGTGTTTGAATATACAAGAAAACATCAAAAACGGGCTGGTACAGATCTTCATTCCGCTGGACATAATCGGACGTATGTGCCCAAAGTTGTCGTGCTTCTTCAGCGTTACCATCCGCTCTGGCCTCTAACGCAGAGGCAAAAAGACTTATGATATTCGCATGAATTTGTAGATATTCCCAAGATTTTGCGATCGTTGGATGGAGATCAGAACCTAGGTTTCTCTCCAAAACAGGTCGAAAAGCGTTTACTACCTCTTGTACAGACCGCAGTTTTTCGGCTGCTTCGCTACTGACCCTCGGCTTCTCGCCTCTCATATAAGGTGGATCAAAAAGGTCAGAGATCGTTTCCAAATAAGTTAAACAAGCTTCACCCTCGTCCCCGAAGGAAGTAATGAAGTATTCTTTGGCTAATTGCCTAAAGTCCGCTTCATCGTTCCATAATGTTTTTCCAAGCACATACATGCCGAGGCCAGTTGGGAAAAAGGATCGCTGCGTTTGATCACTGATGATACCGTTTAATCGAAGCATCTTTAAATTTTTCACGTCTTGGCTGATCATCTCCGCCATTTGGAAATATCCAGGATCCAGATAATGATCCCACATATGATGATACTCGTAGGTAAAGCCGTCTCCCTCAAATAGATGTTGCCACGCTTTCAAGAAGGCGACGTTCTCTCGGATGTTCGTCGGGAACTTCAGCCTGTTTCGAACAAAAGGTTGGATTTCGATACCCGTTGTATCCGAATCATAGCTTCGGCTGTAGGTTCTGCTAATTGGCGCGAATAAAAGTATGAATCGACTCGGATTTTTCAATGTTTCGTTCTCAGGTACCCACAATAGATCTAAGTAAAGCAAGAACACGACCTTGGTACTCAGACTCCTTAAAGTCAATGCCTCATCCAATTCGTTTAACATCATGATATAAAAATCTGACGGTAAAGCCTTAACGCAATTTTCACATTCGCAGTGGTTATTGAACGCATCGGCTAACCAAAATTGCAGCATATCGATATGGGGGTTATTTTGCGCATGATCGGCAGCGTATTGGACAACCAACCTTCTTGCGTCTGGATTGGAGAAGCATAAATTCGTATTCAGCGGTACGCCGTGCCATAGCTCCCTCTTTCCATCTACTAAGGCAAAATAACGGGATTTCTCTTCTTCAACCGCATAATCAACGGAATCCCAGCCTAGACAAGGAAGTCCAAGGGGCTCTCCTGTCCAGCCATGACCTACAGCATGATAAAGGAGACCCCGTTTTTTGATCTCATGCTCCATCTTCACCGTAAAAGCGTCTACTTGTTCGATTGTAATGGTCTCGGGTTGTTTGTACTTGTTATGCCGATGACCATACCAACGGTCAAAAAATGTATAGGGGGTTTTGAATTCCAGGAAGTAGGAATTGAAGCCTGCTTTCGGCGCCCAATGTATGTTGTCCAGCATATTTTCAATGCTGACTGCTCCCTCGATACAAAGCCCTCTATGCCGATATGCGGCGATCTCGTCCACCTGAACGCTTATCGTGTCTAATTCCCTTAATGGAACATAATCTCCATCCGTTCCAGGACGCAGCCAGCGGCATCCTGCTTCTTCTAGAAATCGATACACGCCTAGTAAAACGCTACGGGGATTGGAACCGACAATGCATCCCTTTCCGTCCGTTACGTCGATATAGATGGCATCGTCCAGCTCCGGATTATCCAATTCGGGCAGCGGAATGCCTAACTCCTGGAACAGTCCTATCCAGAGGTTAGGAGTTCCATCCTCCGATTTAACTACTTCTTTTAGCGTATTTACGCAGCAATTTGGGGACATACGAAGCAGAAAGCCAGACAGCTCATGAAGAGCAAAATTGATAGTCGGTTGTTCCTGTGTCGCAGCAATCGTCACTATTTTGACCTCTGCATTATTCAATACCATGTGCGGAATTTCCTCCTATTCCTTCAAAGAGCCCACTGTGGCGCCTTTGACAAAATACTTTTGTATGAATGGATAGACGAGAATAATTGGGCCCGTTGCAAATATGATGACTGCGGACTTCATCGATTCGACGGTGTGTTCGAGAATTTGTGATTGGTCGAACTCGAGTGAAAGTTGACTATCCTGGACGATCCCCCGCAAAATAATTTGCAGCGGATACATCTGTTTGTCTCGAATGTAGATCAATGCATCAAAATAGGAATTCCACTCGCCTACCGCATGAAAAAGCCCTAACGTCGCAAATACGGGCAGCGATAGCGGGATCGTTATCCGGGCAAAAATTCCGAATTCCGAACATCCATCAATTGAAGCAGCATCGAACAACTCTGCTGAGATTCCCTGAAAGAACGTTTTCATTATAATGACGCCAAACGCGCCCACTGCTCCTGGAATAATTAGAGCCCAGTACGTATTGATCATACCTAAGTTTTTGATAACTAGAAATTTAGGTATTAATGGTACTGAGAAAACGAATGTAACAATAAGGAGTTTCAATATTAGTTTACGTGCAGGCATCATCGATCTTGAAAGCGCATAAGCCATCGTGGAGGTAAAGAACAAATAAGTAAGCGTCCCCGCAATCGTGATGTAGCAAGTAACTGCCATAGCCCTCCACATATGGGATTGTGTAAGAATAATTTGATACACTGCCGTATTGAACCCTTTAGGCCACAAGAAGACTTGATCTAACTTCACATATTCGTTTGAACTTAGAGAAACCGCAAGTACATGCAGCATAGGAGCAAGCATGGATAAGCTAATTAATGTTAAAACCAAACCGTTAATGAAATGAAACAATCGTTCGGATTTATAAATTGGCAATGAACTGTCCCTCCTCTCGCAAAAAGACACCTTAGTAGATACTCTCTCCTGTTACTCGTTTAGCTAACTTGTTCATTCCAATAATCAATATAAGTCCTACGATTGCTTTGAAAAAGCCGAGAGCCGTCGTATAACTGTATTGTGCGCCTTGAATACCGACCCGATAAATATAGACATCAAATACATCAGCAACATTCCGGTTAAGCGAGTTGGCATAAATCAACATTTCTTCAACACCGGTATCCAATATGTGACCGACCCTCAACAGGAGCAAGATGACAAGTGTGGGCATCAAACTAGGCAGCGTAATGAACCACATTTGCTTCCAGCGGTTTGCACCGTCAACAGTAGCAGCTTCATATATATTAGGATTGATTCCAGCAATAGCTGCTAAATAAAGAATCATGCCCCAGCCAACCTCTTTCCATATGGCAGAACTAACTACAATGGCTCTGAAAAACCTAGAATCCTGCAGGAAGATGATTCTTTCCATACCGAACCATGCGAGGAGATCATTAATCATCCCTTTAGGATCAAGCAGCTGATAGAAAATCCCTCCTACGATTACCCATGACAAGAAGTGAGGGAAATATAACATGGTCTGTATCGTACGTTTGAACAGCATGTGCCTGATTTCGTTCAGGAATAAAGCAAGAATAATCGGTGCTGGGAAACTAAAAATCAACCTATAAAAGCTGATAATGAGCGTATTTTTCAGAAGATGATAGAAATCATATAACGAAAACATGTTCTTAAAATGCAAAAATCCTACCCATTCACTGCCGAAAACACCTTTGAAAATGTCGTATTTTTGGAAAACAATGACATTCCCAAACAATGGAATATATTTGAATATTGCAAAGTGTATTAACCCAGGTAAGCAAATAAGGAATAGAGCCAGCTTGCGATTGGAGCCAATCTTGTTAATTAGTAATGGGATGTTAAATCGTGACAGCTTCCGATTTGGAGCGATTTTATTAGTTGGGGAAGTGTTGCTCATCAGAAAACCACCYTTACTTGATTACTCAGTAGCGTATAACGTATTGTCATGAAATGATGGAARTTATAGCCGAAAGGGGAAGTTTTCACTTCCCCTCTCAAGTTAATAATCATTATTTCTTTTTATTTTTAGCATACCAGTCGTTTGCTTCCTTGATCGCTTGATCTCCACCGCGTTTTTTCCAATTAGCCACGAAATCGTCAAAGCCTTTGTCAGGATCAATCTTGCCAATCATAATTTGAGTAAGGGTATCCAGGAACAAAGAACCTGCAGCGAAACCAAGTTCTGGTTTTGTTTTGATCGAATCTGGCGTTGGCATACTCATACTTGGAATCTCGAACAAGTTCTTCTCTTCGAATCCCACGCCTTTTTTAACCAACTCAGGATCAATTACGCCTTCTCTTTTAATCACTTCAGGATCCATCCGTGTATCGCCAGCCGGATTCACGAGTGTTTGGTATTGCAGCTTTTCGTTCGCGTTAGCAGGAGCTTTAGGATCCCAAGTAATTTGACCGTTTGCTTCTGTGTAGTTACGGTCTTTAATACCGTAACGGAAGAAGGTGTCTTTCTTCGCGTCATTCGAGTAAGTCCAGTCAAGGAATTGGATGAAGCGCTCTGGATTTTTCGCGTTTTTGGTCAGAATATACACTTTGGCGATACCAGTTCCTTTTGGACCGAGTATATATGTACCATCGGCTTGCTTCACACCTGGCAGCAAGTCGATTTTCGCGCTTTTCCCAGCAAATTTATCCGGCGTCCAACTATTCAAATTCCGCAAATCGTGACTCCAAGTCGCAACTCTATCTTCTTGAATCGCCTTAGTCCAATCCGCGTCTTTCACGTTAATAAAGTCTTTGTTTATATAGCCTTTATCGTATAGCATTTTGTAAAACTTCATCGCTTCTTTCATTTTCGGATTAATGATATCCGGGAGGAACTGGCCGTTTACATCGTGCCAAACAAGCGCTCCATTTTCACCTGGTGAGATACCTTGAGCATAGAAAAAGAAGTTACTGAATCCAAACAAACCGCGAATTTCATATCCGACTTCGTCATTTTTTCCATTGCCATTCAGATCCGTTGTTTTCACCTTTTCGAAGAAAGCTAGATACTCTTCCATCGTCTCAGGTTGTTTCATACCTAATTTATCGAGCCAGTCCTTACGGATAAGAAGTGCTTGAGGGTTGATTGGTGTTAACAGTTTCGGAATCCCATAAATTTTGCCATCCTTGCTCAATGCGGGAAGGGCCCAGGTCGCTTCTGGAACTTTTGCCTTAATATTTTTTCCGTACTTGTCAAGCAAGTCGTTCAATGGAAGAAATATGCCATTCTCCACGGCAGTAGCATGTGCTGAGTTAAGAATGGAATCCGATGTAACAACCTCTGGAATGTCACCAGACGCGAAACGAACAGTCACTTGCTGTGTATAATCGGCCGATGGGATAAATTCATACTTAATTGTTGTCGGCTGACCTGAAAATTCGGAAAATAATCTTGCCATTTCCATGTGATACGGATCCTCTTTTGTCGCCGTCTTAGTGTAAGCGTATCCACCATCGTTGGATATAACATTAAACGTTGCCTGAACCTTAGGTGCCTCTGTTGCCTTGGATGTTTCTGTTGCTGTTGCTTTAGCGTCTGTAGCTGCAGGCCCTTCATTAGAGCTACATGCTGTAAGCAATACGGAAATACTCATCGTGACTGTGAGAGCTACGGGTAACCACTTTTTCATGCGTTTTTCCCCCTTTACCTTGCTTCAAATTGGCCATGTTTAAACGTTATACGTTTCTTCTAGCTTAAAAGAAATAGATACATTCGAATATGGAAGAAATCGTTGATGTTATGTGCTTTTATGACTTATTTACTATGTTTTCTCCTTTTTTGGAGTTAGTAGACTTTCCTCTGCCTCTATGACGGCACCTAGGATAATCCATTCATTCTCCGGTACGAAAGGCCCACGAAAACCGTGAAGGACGAATGCCTCTGCTTCATATCCGCCTTCTATCAATATTTGGCGTGTAGGAATATAGGTAGGAACTCCGTTGCTGTAGCCTAGTACCATTACGTTCATTGTGGACAACAACCTTTTAATATGTAAGGCATATTCAGAGGGCACCTCTCCTTCCAATGCGATCATCCGGAACCCATCACCCAAACCCCACACTGTGATTGTAAAAGGAAGGATATTGCGCACACTGCCCTCGTAAATGGCATCAACCGTTCGTCTGGCCGCTCGTCTTCTGTAATCAGTTTTCGTTTCGTCCTCTACGATGGCAAGCATTTCAGTAAGCCCCCAAGGCTCTGTGAAAAGTCTTACT
Source organism: Paenibacillus sp. P4_A9 (assembly GCF_056402415.1). Classification (NCBI taxonomy): domain Bacteria; kingdom Bacillati; phylum Bacillota; class Bacilli; order Caryophanales; family Paenibacillaceae; genus Paenibacillus; species Paenibacillus sp. P4_A9. The sequence goes on along the minus strand of NZ_JBFUHL010000087.1, from coordinate 8,957 downwards.
TCCACCTCAACAGTCTGCATGGATCCTGTAAGCTCAAGAGCTTCACACTCGGACATTGTCCGCTTTACATCTTCCGCCAATTCCACCCCAGCTTCTCGCATTTCTTCTACCGAGCACGATTTAAAGCGGTCTCCGATTACAGTTTTCATTGGTTTGATGTCAGCACCGCAGCCTTGTAAAAAGATCGCAATGCTGTTCGGAAACGAAGCTTCCAATTCTGTGCAAGCTTGACCAACAAACTCCGCTGAAATCTTATTCGGCCCAATACAGGTCGGATGACATCCGTAGCTGAACAACAGTCCTTTAAGTTCACCCTGTGAATCATGTAATTGGAGCACGAAAAGGTCTTGATCTGTTTCCACTTGGAAATTGGGCTTGAACATCAAGCCTTCTTCTGTCATGAGCCGTCTACTAACCCCTGCTTTAGAAATCCCTTTCAACAGTTGAAGCGTGCCTTCTGTAAGGTTTTCCGAACATTGCTGAACCAGTCCGACTATCGTATTGCGAATAAATCGATAATAGCGGATGTCCTCCGTATAATCGATATCCTCGTCCTTCTCCGGCCATTGCTCCTGCCCCAGGCTGTACCCGCCTCTGCGTCCTTCTTGGACCTCTCCTGTCAAAAATACGGAACAATGTGTATGGGAAAAATTAATCAATATCTGTTCGGCTTTTAACCCGTATACTTCTCGTAAAGCTATCTTTATGCCTGTTACAAAGCTGCGATCCCCGCCAAGTGCATCCAAAGTAATTACTACCAGCAGCTCCACGCTTTCAAGCAAGGCAACTTTAACGAAGATCTCATCCAGCACCCCTTCGCTCTTTCGATCCCTAGTTCCGAAGCCTGCTAAAAAAACAGGAGTATCGGGCGTGATGCTTTGTTTTGCAACCGCAAATTTCAATTGTTTCAACTCCTATTTACATGAGTTAGTCCAAAACAATCACTTATCTTAAATGTACGGGTAGTGATGAAAAAGAAATATGTACAGACGGCAAAAATCATGTGTTTTTGTGACTGCATCCAAAAAGTGAATATTTTTGATTTTAATGATAAAAGGCTTCCACAATCGATTTAGCCATGAATTTATAAAAAAAAACATATACAGGGCAATCCATTTCCTCTATATCTAGAGATGCAAGGAACTTATTTCATGGAAAGGAGGCCTCAAGTAAGGAAGCAGAGTTCCAACACTACAGCTAGTTTCGAAGGTGAAGATTTCAAATGCAGCCAATTACCTAAGGGTCGGATGCATATCAAGTATGTAGTCATCTAATATTTAATACTAACTGCCATCTAGAGATGATTGCATCTGGATGTCCCGATCACAAATCCGAAAATGGAGTGTGAAACGGTGATGAGTTTGATGTCTTTCAAGATGATCAAGAAGTCCGTAATATCCGCTGCTGTTACTCTTCTAACTGTTGCTTCCGCTGTCCTAACTCTCCCCCCTCAGAACGCACTTGCTGCATCCGAATTCACAGTAAATACAGGTACCGTGCTGCAATCCGATTTCGTCGGCAGCGGTACGGAGTACAATCAGAACCTTTACTCTACGATCAGCGCAGTAGACGGAATTACTGCTGGTAATGTTGGACTGTTGGAAAGTAAAGTAAAAGCGCTTGATTCGCAGATCGTTCGTATCTTCTACGATTCCAAAGGCGAAGATACCGTCACTTATCCAGATTATATGGCTTCCTTTGAGCAGACTGTGGCGTTGGCGCAAAGCTCTGGTGCTGAAGTTAACATCACCTACTGGCATGGTCCTTACACCAATATCACGACGCAAATGCAGGCTTTTGCGAACGAGTTGTACCGTCTGAAAGTGACGCTGGGTTATTCCAACGTCAAGTACGTAACGATTCAGAACGAAGTCAACTCAACCTCGATTACGCAAAGCGATTATGAAACATTCTACCGCACTCTGAACACGCAGCTTACAACGCTTGGAATAAAGAGCGGTATCAAGTTTATCGGTGGCGATCTGTTGCTTACTAATCAACAGTCCTGGTTCGATTACATGGATGACCACATGACCGATATCCTTGATGGCTACTCCATTCACATTTACTGGGATTATGATGATGTGCAGTATGGGATAGATCGTTTAGATGGCGTACGCACCATTATTAATGGTTTATCGGCGGCTGGGCAGAAGCCTGTGTACATCATGGAGTACGGGGTGCGTGGCGAGAAGACCACTTGCACTTACGACCCGGGTTGCTTAAACGGCACATCTACCCCTATCGGAGATACCATAGTCAGCGCCTATGAGCACGCCGAATTTACGATGAATGCAATGAAGAGGAAGTTCGTTGCCCTGACGAAATGGGATGCTTACAAAGCGAAGTATGATAATGGTACGCAGTACCACAGCGAAATCGGTAGTGGAACAGATGGTTACCCATTGAAGCCAGTGTACAACGCAACGCGGCTGTTCACACACACGGCGAACAGCCACTGGAACCTCGTGAGTGTAACCGGATCGGTTAGTGGCAAGATCGTGAATGCCCTGAAAGATCCAAGCTCTAGCAATTTGGCCGTCTACGCACTGAACGACACTGGTGCTACGACAACCATCTCTTTTAACGGAGTAGGCGCAAATACAGCGTTCCGGTTGTTCGTTTGGAATGAGAATGGTGATGGTGGTATAACCGATAAAGGTACCGTTTCGGCTGACTTCATTGGACATATCCAAGTGCGCCTAAATTCGCAAAGTTTTGCAGCATTTACGACGCTGAATGTTACCGACTTGGAGCGTCAAGCTTATTGGAAGTTCAACGAAGCCAGTGGTGCAGTTGCGGCTGACGGCACGGAATATGCTCGTAATGGCACTGTGGTAAGCGGTGGCGGTTGGATCGGTGGTAAGATTAATAACGCCTTGGATTTCAACGGTTCTTCCACTTATGTGACTACTCCGCACATCTTGAATCCATCTTCCCCATCGAACTATGGCGCGTTTAGCGCTTCGGTTTGGGTGAGACCGGACACTGACACTGGCCTTTCACAATACATCCTCCAGCAGGACGGAACCAATGGTAAGGTCTGGTTGTTGCGTTACCAAGACGGTCGCCTGGAAACTTTCCTCGGCGGTACTGGAACATTCTCGACTGGCACAATTCCGCTCAATTCGTGGACACACGTTGCCGTGACCTATGATGGTACGACGGTCCGCCTGTTCTTGAATGGTGTACAGGATGGTTCTCGCACGATCGCAATGAATTCTGAGCCTACTGGCGGAATGATCATTGGTGCAAGTAAGACTCTTGGCAATCTCTTCAACGGTGGTATTGACGAGGTTTCCATTTACAACCGTCAGCTGACCGCGAACGAAATCAAGGACCAGTACAATAGCACTTGGTGGAAGTTCAACGAGACTTCCGGTACAGTAGGCAGCGACTCCGCAAGCTATAGCCAAGCAGCCACACTGATTAACGGCGCTAGCTTCGCTACTGGTCGAGTTGGTAATGCCCTGTACTTGGATGGCGTAAACGACTATTCGACTACGCCTAATGTTGCAAATCCTGGCACTAGCAGCTTCACTGCAACGGCTTGGGTGAAACATGATGGTGCTGCCAGTACTGCAAAATATGTATTACAACAAGACGGTACGAACGGTAAGATTTGGTTGTATCGCGATAGCACAGGCGTTGTCGGAACATACCTCGGCGGGTTACCGTTACTCGGCACTACAAACATTCCAGTTGACCAATGGGTCCACCTTGCTGTAACGTACGATGGTACGACAGCGAAAGTCTACATGAACGGCGTACTAGAGAATTCCGCTGCTAGAACCGTCGCTTCCGAAGCTAGTGGTATGATCATTGGCGCAAGCAAAACTTTCGGGAACCTTTGGAAGGGTTGGATCGATGATACGCAAGTATTCAATCGTGCACTAAGTGGTACCGAAATCTTGGACCAATACGAACTGGGACGTTAATTCCAGTAACTCTCATATATGCAGAAGAAGCCATCCTCACGATCTGTGAGGATGGCTTCTTTAACTTTATACTCATCGATTCCTTACTCCTCTTCCGTTGGCCTTAACCTTTTAAAGCTCCTGCCTGCAGCCCGCTGATAAAGTATTTTTGCAAAAATAAGAACATGACGATAACCGGAGCCAATACGAGTATAAATCCGCCAAACAGCAAGCTTAAATCGGTCTGACCAAGGTCTGAGAAAAACTTGTACAGACTTAATGTAACTGTGGGATATTTATTCGAGGTCAGTAGTACAAGGGGCAGCAACAAGTCGTCCCATATGTGTACGAATTGAAAAATAAATAGTGTGGCGCTAATCGGTTTCATCAGCGGAAAGACAATTTGAACGAATAGACGGATCGTCGAACAGCCTTCTATCTTGGCTGCTTCCTCCAGCTCGATGGAGATTCCCCGGATAAATCCGACAAACATAAAAATGCTGAATGAGGAAAGCACACCGATATAAACAGCGGAGATGCCGAACAAGCTGTTATACAAATGAAATTTTTTCAAGACGAAGATAAGCGGGATAAAAGCCGCTTGAATCGGCATCAAAATGAGCGATACGTAAAACCAGTAAACGGACCGAAAAAACCAGTGATTGATCMTAGCGATAGCGTACGCGGCCATGGCGGAGAAGAAAATGATATACGTTAAACTCATCATAGCAATGGAAAAAGTGACGGCATACGCTTTAAGTATCTCCATTGCTTTAAACGCTCTAACAAGGTTATCCAGTCCGATGCTGAAATCTGGAAAAGATAATGGGTGCTGTTGAATTTGCATATTGGATTTCAGCGAATTGACTGCTATTAAATACAATGGGATGCTGTATAAAAGAGCTAACAGTAGGACGGATCCTTCGAACAATCTTTTTTTCATTCGAGGATTCATTCGTAAGCCCTCCCCTCATATTTCTTGGTCACAACAACGAATAGCAGCGTAATGGCCAGTACAAATATGACCAATACGCAGGCTGCCGCCATTCCGTAGGCCAAATCAAGCGATTGAAAAGCGTTTCTATAAATTCGGATCGCGAGCGTCTCGCTAGCACGTGCAGGGCCTCCACCCGTCAAGGCAAATGGCAGGTCGAACAGCTTGAGCCCGGACGCCAACCCGATAAGCGTGTTTACCGTAATACCAGGTGCAATCATCGGCAGGATGATGCTGAAAAATTTTCGGCTAGGCGAAGCCCCGTCCATGATGGCTGCTTCTTTAATCTCGTTGGGAACGAACTGCAAGGCAGCCAGGTAGACGATCATGATCGGCCCGGTCAGCTGCCAAACCGCTACAAGGATGATGGTGTAGGCCACAAAGTCGGGTGAATCGACCCATAAAACTTTTATCGGTTTCCCCATAAGACTAGTGAGGATTTTGTTCATCAACCCATTGTTCGTGTCCAAAATATAGCCCCACACGTAAGCCCCTAAAACGATTGGAAGTAGTTTAGGGAAATAAAACAGCGTCCGCATCAAATTTTTCGTCTTGAATGCCTGATTGACGGCGAGGGCTAGCAGCATACCGAGAACATTCGTCAGTAAGGCGATGGCGAATCCCATCCATAGTGTTCGATACATCGTCTTGACGAAAGACGCGTCCGAAAATATTCGCTGATAATTTTTGAAGCCAATAAAACGGTACTCACCCAGTCCGTCCCAATTCGTAAAGCTATAATACATGGTTTGAATTACTGGGACGAGCATAAACGTGACAATCATGACAGAAATAGGAAGCAAAAACAGAATGCCGATCCAAAACGTTTTAAGGTTTAATGATCCTTTACTTCTCATGTGCGCATTYCTCCAAACTTTTAGCAAAAAAGGAGAGAAGCATGAAGTCTTCCCTCCTACCGAAACATCGGTTTATTTTTTTAATATTTTATCGTTATATTCCTTGATCCACTCGTCAGCGGCCTTGTTCACATCACTGCCGAATGTAACGCCTTGGGCCGTCTCAGCCAACTTGATGAAAACCGGGTTCGTCATCGGTTTCAGGTTGGCAAATGTAGTGACTCTTCCGGATTTCAGCCAATTCTGCGTATCGGCAAATACCGGTTTGACTTCGCCAATGCCAGGCATCGCCGACATGTTTTGTTTGGCATTAATAATCTTGGCAAAATTTTCTTTGCTAAAGAACCAGTTCATGAATGTTTTGGCTTCATCCAGATGCTTCGACTTCGCATTAATAGTCAAACCGTCCTCAATCGTATAAATATAGCTGTTATCCTTATCCGGTGCATACGGTAAGTTCATGAAACCCCATTGAAAGTTCGGGTTATTCTGTGCAATATTTGGCGTAGACCAGGTTCCGCCAAGTACCATAGCCGCCTGGCCTTTTGCAAACGCCTGAAAACCTTGTTCGATGGCATATGTGTAGCTTCCAGTCAGCACGTATTTATTCAACTTATTGAATCGGTCATAGCCTTCCAATAAGACATCCCTGTATTTTGTCCAGTCCACTTTATTGTTTAAATACGCAGTCTGGAACTCCTTATCCGTAAGCCCTTTATTCCCAAATGTCCAGTGGAACACGTTGCCGATGGCCGTTGCCCATTTACCGGCGTACACAAGGAGCGGTACGTTCTTAGCTTTCAGCTTTTCTCCGGCATCCATCAATTCCTCCCAAGTTTGCGGCGGCTTGGAATAGCCAATGGATTCAAAGAGGGGGATGTTGTACGCAAATCCCACGAAGCCAAGACCTGTTGGAAATTCTGCCATTTTCCCGTCCACGGTAACACCACTGCGTACATCCTCAGAGAAATTTTTGGCTGCTTCCAACTGACTCATATCGTACAGATAACCCGCCTTGTTAGACAGCGCGGTCAACTCTTGTAGAGCATTGAGCTGGTAAATGTCCGGCATTTCAGCCGTCGTGATCATCGTTTGCAGCTTTGCATTTCTTTGATCGGCGGGAAGTGTCTCTAGTTCCACATTGATTTCCGGATGCACTTTCTTGAATTCGTTAATCATGCCTAATACCATATCCCTGTTGACGATCAAACCTTCAGCGATCTGCATCGTGAGCGTAACCRGATCCTTCTTCACTTCGGGCTTTATGCTGCTTTGCGGCAGCGGCTTGTCTGTGCTGACATTGGACGATTCGTTGCTTGAGCACCCTACCGACAACACTAGCAGCAACGAACAGATGACACCCCATGAAATAGATTTACGGAACAAAGGCACAACCTCCTTTTATATATTAGTATTATTATAAAAGGCTTTCAGTTTTCGTTCTATCCTACGGAATTAGCATATCATTCGTACAAATTTGCTGAGTAACATAATCTTGCTTCATTACGACGTACGTCCCCTCACTAGGGACACTGTGTAAATGGATAGTTGCATGGTCAGACTGAAGTAAAAATCGTTGTGCTGTCACGTATAGTCCGGTTCCCCAATCTTTCAACTCGTCTACGTTGTTCCGGTTCAACTGCAGATCGATCGGCTCCGGAAAGCCTTGTCCGTTATCCCTTACTTCAAAGCAAAGTTGGCCGGCATCCTCATAAACTTTTATCAGCAGTTTGGCGTTTTTGTTTATTTGTTCAAATCCGTGAATAAATGCATTCTCTATAATGGGTTGTAGAATGAGCTTATTCACCTTATAGGACATGATCCGGTCCTCGAATTCAATCTGAACGTCCACCCGCTTGCCAATCAACTGCTGCTGTAAAAAGATATAATCTCTCAACCATTTGAGTTCTTCTGCGCAGGTCACCTTCTCCCCGGGACGGGTCGTCGTATACCGTAAAATAACGGACAACGCTACGATCAAATCCGAAGATTTATCCGGATCTCCCTCGTATACACGGCATTGGATCAGGTCGAGCATATTATAGATAAAGTGAGGGTTGATTTGCGACTCCAGTGACTTCATTTGGAAGGAAAGCTTTTCCTGATATTCCTTCTTCTGATTTTCGAATAGATGCTGAATCTCCGTTGTCATGTCATTGAAAATATCACATAGCATCCCGAGCTCGTCGGTTGAATATTTTCCGATTTTCACATGAAAATGACCTTCCTTGGCCTTCTCCATCTTGTCCGCCAGTATGTAGAGAGGCTTTAGCTGACGAGTTACAAACCCGATGATCACAGCCAGCATGATGAGGTTAGCAATGACAAATAGCCCGTTGTTCTGGATTAAAGGCACGATGTAACTCCGTGAAAGACGATCACTAGAGAGATAGGCCCTGACTTCCCAGTTGTAAGGTTGGACCGTTTGCTTAAATATATGGGAAGCATCCACTGGGATACGCTCGGTATGATCATTCGTATAAATGAGCTTCTCTTGCGAGTCGGTTACAACCGTTTTGATCAATTTGTTATCAGAAGATGACTTTAGTAATTGCTCGAACATGGATGCATTTACGGTTATCAAACTAACTCCCAAAGGCCGCAGATCGACCGGGCTGCGAATCACTTGACCAAATGAAATGTAAGTGGACGGATCATCAGCTTGGAAATAGGATCCATGAGCCGAGAACACCGAATTAACTGGACCGTTTGCTTTAATTTGTTGAAACCAGGGTTCATCTTTGTAGGATGACAAGAAGTTTGAAACATGTAATTGCGCGGATTGATTGGAGCGTTGATAAATAATATTACCTTGCATGGAGAGGTAGGTGAACATGATCTGAGCATTCATTTGACTGAAGAACTGATTGCTTAGTTGAGTAAATAAAGCGTTCACATAGGAGTCATTTGTTAGAGAAGGGTTGTCCGATAACAATTTCAACTTGTCGAAAAGCAAGTTATCACTTTGATAATCCCGGTAAATGGTATCGTTCATTTTCTCTATGGAAACGAGGTTTTGACGAAGAGATTGTACGGAATCTCCGAGAATCGTTTCATACTGATGGACAACAATCCCCCGCGTAATGCCTAGCCAAGAGCGAAACAGGACGATTTCAAAGAATAGGAGTGGAATGCTAATAAAAACAATAAAACCAATTACAATCTTTTTGCGGAGGGACGACTTCATAT
>NZ_JBFUHL010000086.1:0-16586 GCF_056402415.1 Paenibacillus sp. P4_A9 | reverse complement strand
GGCAATAAAATGCATACTATTCCCAGCACAAGTTTTGTTTATGATCGTTCTTCCTTTGAGGATAAGGGGATATTTCCCATCCTGGATGACATTGAACATCATAGATCCCATAGCATGGTGCTGAGACGAATTCCTAATGTCCTATACGGCATTTCCTCTACGGAGAAAGAAATTTATGTGTATTCTTATCTTTTCTTCGATTCTCAAGTTACAAGCGGCAAAGTAAGTGAAGCCATCATTCTTAATATTTCGGAAGAAGCGGTTAGAAAAAGTGTTAGCTCATCTGATCATAAAATTGCGAATCGCATTTTTATAGTCAACCAAGACGGCAAGTTGATGTCCAATGATGATAAACATCCATTGCTAAGTGATCTGAATGAAGAAGACTATATGAAAGTCATTCATACCTCCAAAGAACCAAGTGGAACCTTACGAATGGATGTCGAGGGTGTGGATTCATTTGTTACGTATGCAGCCACAGATGCTTTTGATTGGAAATTAATCAGCATTACACCGTACCAAGACATTGTTCAAAATGTACAGAAAATGAAGAAAAAGACATATCTCCTTGTGCTGTGTTTCATATTAGGAAGTATCTTACTATCGTTCTTTTTTTCCAGAAGGCTGTATGCTCCGATCTTATTGGTTATTCAAAACTTCAAAGTGTTGGAATCTGAGAAGAGGAATGAATTTTACTATAGAAAACAAAACTTCTTAAGAAAAATGGTACTCTCTGACGACATCATTTCTGGAGATACTTTACATTCTCGCTTTAATACCTACAAAGTAGATCTCGAACCTTCCGATTCCTACTTGCTAATATTGGTGAAAATAGATCGGTTCTCTGAATTCTGTTCGAAATATAATCTGGGAGATCGAAATTTACTTAAATTCGGGATGGTTAATATCGTTTCTGAATTGGTTTCAAAGGCTTATAAACATGAATGCATTGAGGTAGAGGAAGATCAAATTCTAGTACTAATCCAGTACAAATCTGATGACTTATACCCTTCTGAGAATGAACAGCTGGTCTCACTCGTGAATGAAATTCAACAAAGAACACAACAGTTTTTACATATTGAGATATCCATTACATGTGGGGAAGTATTTGAGACCTTATATCCGTTGAACTTTCACTACCTAAAAACACTGGATTTATCTTATTACAGATTGATCCTGGGGCACCAGTGTATCATTTATAATGAGAACATTAAGTATGTGACAGAAGACTTCAAATATCCGCAGGATCTGGAGAAAGAATTGACCGATGCCTTGATTCAAGGACAATTTATCGAAGCCAAACAAACATTATCCAGCATGATAGTGAGTGCTTCTACGTATAGTTTTACAATTCTCAATTCGGTACTCATTCGTATGCTGTTGTCCATTCGGCACGCGATTGATGTGGTGGAAGCGAATCAATTCATCAAGGTGAATTTCAATTTCAACACCTATTTGGCTAATCTTCAAAAGATGGAAACATTAGAGGATATTCAGGCCGATTTTTATCAATTGTTTGATAATTTGTCCATGGAGMTGGAATCCAAGAAGGATAACAAATACATCAAGTTGCTTGAAGATGTGAATCAAATCAWTCAGGAGGATTTCGCTAATCTAGCTTTATCCTTGGATACCATCGCGGAAAAAGTGAATTTATCACCCTCCTATCTAGGGAAATTATATAAAAAACACCGACTTATCTCCATTACTGATTATATGAATAACGTACGACTTGCTTATGCCAGTGATCAGATCGCCTCAACCGAAGAGACCATCAATGACATCATGGAGAAGTCAGGGTTTTCAAGTCGCAGTCATTTTTTTACACTTTTCAAGAAGGCGTATGGAGTAACACCGAATCACTTTAGAACGAATGCCAAAAAATCCGTACCTGTGGAATGATCGCAGGTACGTTTTTGGCGAGGAATATAAAAAGTAACGAACAATGGGAGCTGGAGATTGTACAATTGCAGGATTTTTATATAGTCTTTTGAACGGAATGTAGACCGAATCATTACGGACCAATTACCTGATCAAGAGTTAGAGGCGGCCTTCAAGGAAGAAGCTGTGAACATGATGACCCATATTTAAATCAAATAATCCTCGAATGGAAAGCCGTCAACTTTGCTGCAGCAGAAGTTAACGGCTTATTGCTCGTTTACCAGGTTTTTTGTGTGAATGAATGGTAGCTAAGGGATGGACATAGTATTATATGAAGTAGAGATAGAACATTATTCAGATATAAGGCGGGGTGTCATGATCGTTCAAAAGAGGTTTCCTGTCAAAACAATGTTTGCCAAGTTTTTTTTCGCTTATCTTCTTTTGTTAACGCTTGCAATTGCGGGTATTGCAATCTGGTTATTTCACATTTTTTCAAACAGCGCCATTCGCCAAATCAATGAGCTCTCAGAACGGACACTGATTCAAGGCCAGAATTCTACCGAGTATCTCATGAACCAAGCCATGCAAGTTTCCGCACAGTTATCCTTCGACTATCCGATCATTCAACAAATGAATACGGCTGAAAGTGATCCCATTGTAGAAAATAATTCATTGAAAAAGCTGAACGACATCATCTTCATCAATGAAAGTATTTATTCGATCGGTATATACAATGGGAATAATTCCTCATTTTTGACAAGCGACTACCCGAACATCGATAACGAAGCTATCGAGATCTTGCAAAATTCCGATCCCAAAACGAAAATCAGGCTTTTACCCCGAAAACTAAAGCTGATTTCTGGCAAGAATCTAGAAGAAAATGTGTATTCTATTTTTTATTACAATCGAGATAAATCAACCAATGCCGTTCTCAATGCGCTAATCGTAAATGTGAAAGAAGAAGCTGTTCGCAATGGCATTAATCCGGATGACAAAGTAGATCAAGGTAACATTCTCATTGTAGATGCAAGCGGCAAGGTCATCTCGGATCCGACTGGCGGCGAATTCTTAAAGGATTACTCAGAGCTAGGCTTAATTAAAAAGAGTCTCACGGAAACGGACGCGAAAAGTTTCGTTGACACGAGCTTAAGTGGTGAAAAAGTGTTGGTAACACATAGTTTCTCAACGAAATTGGGGTGGCATTTTCTTCATGTCGTACCGTATCAAGCAGCTGTCGTCAGTATCAGTAAACTTAGAAACACGGTGATCTGGATCAGCTTGATTTTGTTTGCTTGTAGCGGGATCGCCTCATTGTTCGTGAGCGGGAAGCTTTCATCACCGTTACGCGGACTTGTTGAATCGTTGGAGCTAATGAAGGAGAAATCAAAAAACAATCAGAAAGTCGATTATTTAAAAGATATCCTGGGCGGAGTGAAGGAACCRCAGGCTTCCACCGAACTTGAATTTTCATTGCGTGTTGATTTGTTTGAGGGTACGAGCATTCTGATCCTCCGGATAGATGAGCTTTTTGATGCAACCACTTTGGAAGTAGATGAGTTTACTGAAGAAGTTCACAAACAAATGAGGCTGAGTCTGCTGAATACGGCCTACGAGCTTATGTACCCGTACTTTGCCTATGAATCCCTTGAAATCAATAAAGATGTCGTACTGTTGATTAATCATGACAACGCTTTCAATCATGAGCAGCATCTAGTGAGTATTATAACCAGGCTGCAAACACAGTTTGAAAAGTCTATGGGTGCTTCCGTCACGGCAGCATGGGGAACATACGTGAATGATTCAGCGAGTGCGAATTATCATACATCCTATCAAGCAGCATTAGAAGCAGCAGATTATAGAATGGTGTACGGCTTAGGCAGCGTGCTAACGTATGAAACGGTCCTTGCAAATTTCAAGCATGAGTTTGATTATCCACAGCAGCATTTAAAAACGCTTTTGGAAGCAATCAAGCTAGGTAAAGAGGAGCATATTTGGGGAGCACTGGATGATATTTTTAATGCTTTAAAAGAATGCCAATACGAATTGATTAAGCTATCGGTCAATCATCTATTGCTTACGGTGTTTATTACGACTGAGCTTTCGATCCATGATGTAAAAGATGACCTTCTAACGAACTTTAACAATGCAGTTAACAAGCTGAGGAGATTGGAGACTTTAGAGCAGATGAAGCTTTGGTTTCATCACTATATTCTTCATGACATGCAACGAATTAAGGAGAAAAGAAAGCACCTCAATTCTGACCTCCTAGATCGAATCCGTGGGTTCGTTGAAGACTGCTTCGCCAATACGGAGTTGTCCGTTGAGATGGTTGCGAATCAATTTGACTACAATCCGATGTATTTTGGGCGACTCTTTAAGGAGCTATTTAACCAATCCTTCTCCGAATACATCACGGAACTGAGATTAAATAAGTCGAAGAGCTATTTGGAGCAAGATCATATCGCAATCAAAGAAATTGGCATTAAAGTTGGTTTCAACAACTCGTCCTATTTCGTTACGTTATTCAAAAAACATACGGGAATGTCTCCGAGCGAATATCGAAATAAACTAAAAGTCTGAAAGCTAAGTTTGCTTAAACTTCCAAGGCCGTCCTTTTTCACCAAGGAATGGCCTTTTCTTTAGAACAAGTATGTTTTTGCAACCCTGGTATGTAATTTCTCGGCGTAGAAGTATGCAAATATAAACCATGTATAGTCTTTTAACTTCAACATTTGCTCAAATGCATATAGACTAACGGTGTAAACAGCCGAGCAACAAGAGGCCGGAGAAAGGTGGAGAGCCAAATCAGGAAAAGAAAATTCATCGCAATTGAGTTTCTGATCGATATTTCAAAAAACAAAATGCTATATCTTTTTATGTTACCTGGGTTGTTGTACTTCCTCTTGTTTGCTTATCTGCCTATGGCCGGCATTATTGTAGCTTTTAAAGATTACAAAGTGAATTTAGGTATCTTGGGCAGCAAGTGGGTGGGGTTTGATAATTTTAAATTCCTATTCAGCAGCGATAAAGTGCTTAGGGTTACATGGAACACTGTTTTCTTGAATTCCATGTTTATCTTCTTTCAACAAGCAATCGCGATCGTCACGGCGCTGTTTCTCAATGAAGTCAGTTCGAAGTTGTTTAAAAAGGTGACCCAGTCCTTTATCTTTTTGCCCTACTTCATCTCATGGATCGTTGTAAGCGTTTTTGCTTATAATTTGTTTGCTTCTGAAGGCGGTCTGCTCAATAGTATTCTGGCGTTCTTCCATATCCCAGAGGTTGCCTGGGGACAGCGCGCGGATTTGTGGCCAGGTATTCTCGTGCTATTTTCAATCTGGAAGTATGCAGGTTTTCTGACTGTGATCTACATTGCCGCGATAACGGGCGTGAACACGGAGTATTTTGAATCCGCGGCATTGGATGGCGCTACGAAATTACAACAAATTTGGTATATTACGCTGCCCGTTATTTCACCGACAATAACCATTATGGTGCTGTTGTCAGTGGGGAGGATTTTTTACGGAGATTTCGGCATGATCTATGCGCTCGTAGGTGATAATGCGAGTTTATATGCTACAACAGATGTCATTGATACTTTCGTCTATCGGTCGTTACGAACCATTGGAGATGCAGGCATGTCATCCGCGGCGGGGCTCTATCAGTCTGTGGTAGGATTTATCTTGGTGCTAGGATTCAATGCGCTTGTCAAAAAGTACAAAAGCGAAGGCTCATTATTCTAACTACGTTTAGGAGATTGTGCATGAAAAATAACTATGTACAGGATAAAATTGTGACGTACACAGCTTATACGTTTCTATCATTGCTTGCCTTGCTCTGTGTCATTCCCTTTTTCATCATGTTTTCCGGCTCCATAACGGATGAGAAATATTTGCAGTTGAATGGATACAGCATTCTTCCTCATGTGTTTTCCTTAAAGGCATACGCTTACATTTTTTCGGGAAACTCCTCGATAGGTAAGGCGTATTGGGTGACTATATTTGTAACTGTAATTGGTACCGCTTTCAGCATGGTCATAACAGGACTACTTGCGTATTCACTGTCCAGAAAAGAATTGAAATTTCGTAACAGCCTATCGTTCATTATCTTCTTTACGATTCTGTTCAATGGGGGCTTGGTACCTTGGTATATTGTTACGACAAAGTATTTGCATCTTGGCGATTCGCTTTGGGGACTCATTCTGCCCTACACGGTGAACGCTTGGAACATGTTTCTGCTGAGGAACTTTTTCTCGACGATTGACGATGCGATGTTGGAGTCAGCACGAATAGACGGTGCTAATGAAGTCAACATTTTGTTTAGAATCGTATTCCCGCTAGCCTTGCCTGGCGTTATGACGGTCGGATTGTTCTATGCACTGCAATATTGGAATGATTGGTGGCTTCCGCTACTGTTGATTAATGATCAGAAGCTATATCCCGTACAGTACTTGCTCCGTATGGTGCTATCCAGTATGCAGTATATCTCTTCTGGAGGTGTTGGCAGTACGTATGCAGCTTCAGCTGTTCCCGCAGAATCGATCAAAATGGCCATTACGATTGTGACAATCGGGCCGATCATCTTTGTTTACCCTTTTGTGCAAAAATATTTTATCAAGGGCTTAACGGTTGGCGGTGTAAAAGGTTAGCTCGAAGATTCGATATACGCGGTTAAACGCCGTTTATATATATAAAAGTAAACAATGGGAGGTTCAAACAATGTCAGGACAAAAGACGAAAAGTTCCAAGATGTTGGTTTCCGCGATGATGATTACAACGATGGCCACACTCGCAGCCTGCTCTTCCAATACACCTGAACCCACTCCTGCACCAGCTACTCCTGCCGCCAGCACAGCGACAACGGCGACTGCTCAGCCTGTAGCAACAGCAAAGCCAATTGAACAAGTTACCTTAAACATTGTATTTCCCGGGGACCCGCAGCCTGATCAAGCCGCTGTAAATGCAGCGATTGAGAGTGCTGTCAAAGAGGAGCTGAATGTTAAACTCAACTATACGTACGTGCCATGGGACGATTATGCAACGAAAGTCAAAGTGATGACTTCGACAGGTGGAAACATAGATATTCTCTGGACGCATCCGGAGCTGCTTGCCCAACTGATCAGCTCTAATTCCGTTGCAGCGCTTGACGATGCGATTGCTAAGGTAGGTAAAGATTTAAAAGCGAATATTCCAGATTACTACTGGCCTGTTGTTCAAGTGAAAGGTAAAACCTACGGAGTGCCTGCCGCACAGATCGGCACAGCTGCCGGCTACGCCACATTCACGGTCAGAAAAGATTTAAGAGAAAAATACGGGCTGCCGGAAATTAAAACATTGGATGATATGTTAGCCTTCTACGCAGCAGTGAAGAAGAACAATCCTGAAATTATACCACTGAGCCAAAGCAACACCTCCTTTGACTTAAACTTCAAAGAAGAATTTGTTCGCGGATTACCAAGCGGTGTTGGGAWCGATATGAACACGATGAAGGCCGAGAATATTCTGGATACGCCAGCTTACAAAAAAGGTCTGGACTTCCATAGGGAACTGTTCAATAAAGGTTATATTTCGAAGGATGTCTTATCGATCAAGGATTTCCGGGCGGCTTTTGCCGCAGGTAAAGCAGCTTCCGTGATAGGAGATCTGCCGGAGTACAATACCAATGCAAGGACTGCATCCGCCATACCAGGCGCTCAAGTCGAATTCGTTAGAATTCAGATCACGCCTAAGGTCTACCAAGAGGTAACCACCTGGAACTACCAAAGTATTGCGGCAGGAAGCAAGAATATTGAGAGAGCGGTTGCGTTCCTAAACTGGTTCCAAAAAAATCAGCAAAACTACGACCTCTTAACTTTAGGGGTTGAAGGCAAACATTATGTCATCAAAGACGGTGCCGTGAACTTCCCTGCTGGCGTTGATCCTGCTAAACCTCCTTACTTGCCCTTTGAATGGATCTGGCAAAATCCGAAATTTATGAAATCCAAAGGCACAGATTCGAAAGGGTTCTTTGAAGCCTATAAAAACTATGATAAGGATGTTACATTGAGATTCCCTGCGATGGGCTTCCTCTTCGATACGAGCACAATTAAAACGGAGGTAGCTTCCCTTGATAGCGTAAATGCTGAATTTGGTACGGTCTTAAAAAGCGGTACTGCCGATGTTGATAAAGTATTGCCGCAATTTAAAGAAAAAATGAAACAGGCCGGCATCGATAAAGCGATTGCTGAAGTTCAGAAACAGCTGGATGCGTTTATGGCTAGCAAAAAATAAGCATGGAACGATAAAGAATCAGGCGGACAATCTGTGAGTTAAAATACGGACTGTCCGTCTTTATTTTTAAAAAGGAGATCGGATGAAAATGCCTCAAAAAATAGAAAAGGTCTACGTGATTTCTCATACCCATTGGGATCGCGAATGGTATCAGGATTTCCAAGGATACCGCACAAGGCTTGTTTATTTAGTTGATGAGCTCATTGACAAGATGGAGCAAGATCCGGCATATCGCCATTTTATGATGGACGGCCAGACCATTGTTTTGGACGATTATCTAGAGATTCGGCCAGAGAACCGAGAGCGTCTCATGAAGCTTATCCAGGGGGGCCGAATTAGCATCGGTCCATGGTATGTCATGCCTGATGAGTTTCTAGTCAGCGGGGAATCTTTGATTCGAAATCTTCAAATCGGACATCGCCGATCGCGCTCTTTCGGCGTTGAGCCCATAAAATCTGGGTATATCACAGATCTATTTGGCCATAACAGCCAGTTTCCGCAAATCTTGCAAGGCTTCGGGATTGATAATGCCGTATTGTTCCGTGGATTTTACGGGGATGCTGATGCTTCTGAGATTTGGTGGGAGGGTGCTGACGGCAGTCGTGTTTTGGGGCTCAAACTGGATGAGGATCGCTCTTATGGCGACTTTTACTTCTTTATCCGGTGGCCGTTTGCGGATCGGGAATTTCAGTATGATCGCGAGGAATTGACTGCGCGGGCAAAGGGGATGCTGGACTACAAATCCAAACGTGCAACAACCTCGATCATCGCTGGGTTTGACGGGGTGGATCATATCGAGATTGAACCTCGACTGCCTTGGATCCTGGAAACATTGAATGATGCTGACTTGGATGCCAAGTTTGTACATTGTACTTTAGAAGTGTATGTCAAGGATTTGCAGGGGAAAATAGGTGAGTTACAGATCTATAAAGGTGAGCAACGGTCTCCTGGGTATAACGGCGTAAATAATTGGGTACTCGCGAATGTGCTTTCTTCTCGGATTCATTTGAAAATGAGTAATCAGGCTTGTGAAGTACTCCTTGAGAAATGGGCCGAGCCGTGGGGCGTATTCACATCGCTGCAAGGGCGTGCATATCCCAAGAGCTTCTTAGCAAAGTCTTGGGAGTATTTAATTCAGAATCATCCTCATGATTCCATATGCGGTTGTTCGATTGATCAAGTCCATCGTGATATGATGTACCGCTTTGATCAGAGCAGACTCATCGCGGATGGCATGGTTAAAGAGCAACTCCTTTTCATTTCAAATCATCACGGGTTATCCGATGTCGATGGAGATCAAGTCATTACGATATTTAACGCTTCTCAAACCGACATTAACGGTGTTATTGAAGTCGAGTTTGCCATGCCTGCCATGTCAGATGCCGTTGCGACGATGTTTCACTTGGGCGGTACTTCATTCCGTCTATATGACCATGAAGGTGAAGAGATTCCCTATCAGCTGCTGGAGCTGCGCAAAAATAGTACGCGCATGTGGAGGCCGTATCGGGATATTCCCTATTCGGATACCGTGGATCGGTGCCGGATAGCCTTCCTAGCCCACGTTCCCACTTATGGATATGCGGTCTACGTAACTAAAAAGACACCGTTAACCGCCCCTTCTCCTGGTGAATACCATGCACCAGCCTTAACGGCTCCCGTTCGTTTACTTGGATCCATGGGAGTGAACGCCAATACGTGGGAGAATGGACGATTGCGAGTGGCAGTTCGTCCGAATGGCACAATCGATGTAACGGATGTAGAGACGGGACAATGTTATGCTGGTTTACTGCTCCTTGAGGATGAGGCCGATATCGGAGAAGGCTGGAACCATGTGAGCCCGGTAACGAACGAAGTGTTTACTTCCTATGGTTCGAGTGCTCAAATTTCAGTTGTTTATGACGGTCCACTTCAGACACGTATTCGAATTCGCACTTCCATAAGCATCCCACATGCCATTCATCCACAGGAAACGAGAAGAAGTGAAGAGGTAGTCGCGATCGAAGTCACAACCTTTCTGGAATTACGGAAGAATGATCCGATTCTACGATGCCGAACTGTGGTGAACAATCGTGCGCGCGATCACCGGCTACGGCTGTTGTTTCCTTCGGGGTTGCAAACCGAGCATTTTCACACAAATACGCCGTTTGATTATGTGAAAAGAAACATTAAACCACCTGACTATTCGGGCTATATGGAAAAGGCGCGAGACGTGGTCCCACATCAAGGTATCCTAACCATCGATGATGGCAGATGTGGTTTAGCTATCTACAGCAAAGGGTTATATGAAGCTGCAGTACGCCATGATGAACCGAGGACCGTAGCTCTGACATTATTTCGCAGTACAGGCAAAGAAGTTCTCTCGGATGGCGGTGATGGAGGCCAGCTTCTCACAGAGCTTGAATTTCATTACGCGATCAGCCCTTTTACGGTTAACGAGTCGCATACAAGCCGCATTTGGCATGAACATCAGCAATTCGTGGCGGGAATTCGTTCTGTCGACAGACAACTAGAAAAAGTTGTTTATGAATCACTGCAGCGGCGCGAAGCTGATTTATCACTTCGTCATTCCTTTCTTCAAGTGAGTCCTGCTGAGCTTATCGTCAGCGCCATCAAGGCGGCTGAAGATCGGAACGATACCTATGTGATTCGTCTTTTTAACATTTCGGACGAATATGTAGAGGGATCAATCACGTTTGATCGTCAAGTCGTAAGCGCGCATTACGTGAATTTAGATGAGGAAGTACAAAGTCAGGTGCTTTTCACCGAGGATGTGTTATCAATTGCAGCATTAGCAAAGCAAATTATCAGCATCCAGATTTCTTTTATATAAAGACTGGAAGCCCATTATTCATTAGGAGAGTGATTTTATGAAGGTTCGGTTTCGGTTCGGAAGGTTTGTAACGATGATGTTACTCATAGTCGCACTACTACTCGGCACTAGTTCCGCATCCTTCGCCACAAACAGCAGTTACACAGCCTCAGTCAGCACGATGTTCAATTCGAACGAAGCATTCGCGAAGCTGGATAAAACGAATAATAACATGGGTGCAAGCTTTGACATGCATTACATCTCTACGGTTACGATCAGCGGGACGATTTGGGCTTATTATATTAAACTTAATGCATCAGGAAAATTGGGAATTGGATTAGCTAAATCGACGAATGGCACGAGCTGGACTGATCAAGGACTCGTACTGGATGTAGGCTCTTCCGGACAATGGGACGATAACATGGCCAGCTTCCCTGGCATTTGGTACGATGGCGGAACTTTCTATCTCGTGTATGAGGGGACGGGGAATGGCTCAGCGGGGGATATCGGGCTCGCGACTTCCACGAACGGCACCAGTTTCACGCGACAAGGCCGTATACTTACGCATAATACTTCTGGTTGGGAATCAGCAAATATTGGGACACCAAGTCTGTATAAGGTTGGATCAACCTGGTATCTGTTCTATCACGGATACGATTGGACCGACTGCCGTGTTGGGGTAGCGACCGGTACATCATTGACCAGCTTGAGTAGGAATGGCGCTAACCCAATTATTAACACCTCAAGCAGCGGTTGGGATGCTGGCACGGTTGGMAAAAGAGATATCATGTATGAGAACGGATACTACTATATGGTATATGAAGGTAGTACCGATGCGCCTTTCGGCTCGGCCAAATGGTCCAGCGGCTTAGCACGTTCCTCGGATTTGATCAATTGGAGCAAATATTCGCAGAATCCAATTTTGCCGCAAACTCAAAATTATTACGGTAATGACGGTCCAGCTTTTATCACTGTTAGCGGAGTGCCTTATATTTATTATCGGGGTGTTGTGCCAGGTGGCGGCTCATCCGACAATCATACCCAGCGCGCTCGTATAGCGAATGAATTAAACGGCGGGATTACGAATTCTTGGGAAGCTGAAAGTCTGGGGCATGTCATAGGCAGGGCGGATGGCGATGGATGGTCGGCTGACACGGGCTTGGATTCGCCAAACTACATGCAATACGGGCCTTATACGACAGCTACGAATGTAGGGGAAAATACAGCGGTTTGGAAATTGATGGTCGACAACAACAATGCGGATAATTTAGGCATTGTCACATTGGAAGTCGTCGATGCTAGTGACGGAGGGGCAGTCCTTGCTTCCAGAACAATAACAAGGCAGCAGTTCAGTTCAACCTGGCATTACGAATTTTTCACAGTACCTTTCTATCTGGATTCTTGGCGTTCTGGACATCAACTAGAATATCGTACGTTATGGTACCAGACGTCTTATGTGAGAGAAGATAAGGTAGGGGTTAATTGACTTAAGGAGAACTAGAACGAAGAAGACCGTTGCAGAAGGATGCAGCGGTCTTTATTTTGACCACATTAGAAAGTATAAGTTTTCGGTTCCCGAAAACGTCTTTCTATTTGGCGATAAAACCTTCATCTAAACGCGGTCGCTCTTCATTGAATAGCCTCGATAGAGGTTTTCTCATTGCTTACTACTTATGCAAATTCTACCCATACAGTATAATAGGATAGTGCTAAATAAGCTTCCTAAGATGAGAGGATGATTTCATTGTTCAAGAAATTTGCGGCAGACGCATTAGGTTTAAGCGATATCGGTAAAGTGATCAGTCCGGTTGATTTCGACAAGGTCGATTCCGATGATTATGTCATGCATGAGGATGGCGAGAAGATTTTCTTCATCATCAAGTCCAAGAAGGACGAATACTGCTTTACCAACCTTGCCCTGATCCATCTTGATGGTGATAGTGCGATTAGCAGCAAGCGCGTGCTGAAACGTTACAGCTACCATACAAATGCCATTTCCGAGGTGTACATGGAAACCGCTGGAACGATTGATCTTGACGTCGAGATCAAGTTCATTATCGGTCGTGCGAACTTCTCGATTGATGTGGATAAGAAGCAAATCGAGCAGATCAAAGACTTATACAAGGCCTTAATCRAGATATCCGAGACGGTAGCGCATAATGATGAGCTATTTGAATACGCCAAGCAAAGCGTAATTATTGCGAAGGAAGCAACGGGTCGTATCTCCACCCAGACGACATCCCCTGTAACGCAATTCGATGCCATCAACGAGTCAACCTACAATTGGCTGAAGGGTAAGCATACGGAGTTAAAGGTCAAGGATTTTGGTTCCATCTTCGAACGCTATATCAATAACTAAATGAAATGCAAGAAGCCTTGCTGCTGCAAGGCTTCTTTGCTTGTTGTGGTCAACAAAAAGTCGATGAAAACGTGATAAGTCAAAAAAATGGTTATTTTTATAACTTGATTATCTAAAAAAATGCATATAGAATCCTAAGGTAAGCGTTATCATGCGTTGTCTACATAACGAGAATCGTTGACTGGAGGGAATGACATGAAAGCAGGAAAATATTATTTTAAGCTGCTTCTGGTCATTTTTATTGTTGCGTTACTTTATGCATCTGTGACTTCAGGGGTATATTACTACAATCAAAATGAATCTGCTGACAAAAGAATTGATGCGCAGCAACGCGTTATGATTGAGCAGGTCCGTG
Organism: Paenibacillus sp. P4_A9; assembly: GCF_056402415.1. Lineage (NCBI taxonomy): Bacteria > Bacillati > Bacillota > Bacilli > Caryophanales > Paenibacillaceae > Paenibacillus > Paenibacillus sp. P4_A9. The sequence goes on along the minus strand of NZ_JBFUHL010000086.1, from coordinate 2,916 downwards.
ACAAAATTGACGGCATGCTGCTTTCTTCTTTAAATAGTATAAATCGATTAAAAAGTAACGATAAGATCATGGATTACAGTCGAGGAAAAGGCATCAATCCTTACTTCAATACATTAGCGCTAGCGGAACTAAGGACGAACAACGATGCATACGCCAATATTGGCTTTCGCATTGATATGACGATGGAGAATTCAGGGACTGTCATTACACCTGACTATACGATCGATACCAGCAGATATTTCCAAGAGCAAGGCTTGGATCAGGCTAAAGTCTCGCAGAAGCTGTTTGGTCCCGCATCAGAGAACAGGCCGACCTCCATTTATGAACTGGAAAGCTCATCTTCACGATCTGTGAAATTAGCTGTTAAAGCCAAGCTTCCCAGCAGTGCTGGGGTGGTTTATTTTTTTGTTACGTTCAAAGAAGATGCGTTCATTCCAGCATTAGGTCAATTGACGAATGAAGCAATCTCTATTTTGTATAAGGATCAATTATTGTTTTTCTATTCTGGCGATCAGGATCTTCTAGAGAATAGTACTCCTTTACATAAGTTGTTGTACGCTTTAAATGAGGGGAGAAATTTTACCCAAGTCGAAAGGCAATCCAAATCGGATCATACCTTTTATTTATTATCCAGCAAGGTGTTGAAAGATTGGAATTACAGCTACATTATTAATGAATCGGCAGCGGCGACGGGAAGCAATGGTGTGCTTCGCAATTCCCTCTTGATTGGATTGCTCTGTCTTACAGCGGGATTAATCATAGCCGCCGTACTTGCAAGAAATGCGTATAAGCCCGTGCGGACACTAGTTCATTATTTGGAAGCCGCGGGCAATCGGGTAAAAGATAATCGGAGGGAAGATGAGTTTTCCTTCCTGAGATCAGTGACAGATACGTTCCAAAGTACGAATAAAGAGCTTACGGAGATCATTCGAAATCAAAAAGGCTCCTTACAATCCAAATATTTAAGAGATTTGCTGATTGGTAAAGTTTCCTCTGAACATATACAGGAAGAGCTTTCCAAGCATGATTTGGAAGCTATTGATCTGCCTTGTTCAGTTGCTGTTTTTGAAATGACGGACATTAAATCTTTGGACACCATGGAGAGAGATAGCGTACTGTCGGTGAAATYGCAATTTATTGCTAAGGCTGAGGAAGACCTCCGAAATGGCAGGAACGGCTTCGTCATTGATTTAGATTTTCATCGATTGGCGATCGTCGTGTGTGGAAAAACGAATGATGAAATGACGAAATTCTGTAATCAATATATCCAAGAGATGGCGTTTAATCATCCATTAATGTGGAAGGCAGTAGTCGGAAGAACGGTCCTAGTGTATTCGGATATTGAAAGATCGTATAGAGATTGCTTGTATTTACTAGAGTTAGGCTTTGAATTTACGCGAAAATCTGTTATTTCAGAAGAAGATCGGTCTTCTCTTTTTGCAAATCATCTGTATTATCCATTGGAAGCCGAGCGTGAGCTCATTCAGAGTATTATGACCGGTGATGTGAAGGAAGCCGAAAGCTTGATTAATCAGCTTATCTCTAGAAATTGTGACAATGAGGATGCATTAAGCGGGGATATCAATAGTTTAACCTTTGCTTTCATAACCACGATTAATCGGATGTGCTTACAGCTGCAAATACAGTCTTCGGACATCTTTGGACAAGAGTGGCAGGTTCACTTACTTCAAACCAAGGAACATGTAGAAGGGTATCGACAAGCTATTATGGAATTGATCCGATTACTGCTGAATAAAGTAGACGTAAAAAATGCAGAACTGGATAACGTATTGACGGATAAAATGGTTGCTTTTATTCGTGATCAATACGATAAAGACATTTCTTTAACGGATATCAGTGAATATTTGCAACTGTCCTCTAGTTACGTCAGCGTCATTTTTAAACAGTATACAGGTGAAAATTTCAAAGATTATTTGAATATATATCGTGTGAAAAAGGCGAAAGAGTTCTTGGAGCGAGAAGATGTTAAGATTCAGGATTTGGCGCTGCTTGTTGGGTGTAACAATGCGAACACATTTATTCGGATCTTCAAGAAATACGAAGGAATTTCGCCAGGCCAATACATGAAAAAACGAGATGCGAATGCGGGTTAGCCCGTATCTGTATCTCGTTTTTTTTGGATATATAAGCGGTTTATCCTGATCTATAGCGATTCTTCAAGATCGTGATTATCATAATTTTTAATGATTTACGGTAGACCTGTTCAGCCTGTATAACTGAGCTAAGAAACAAACGATGTTCACATACGCCACGACGCAGAAGGAAGTGAATGAATTGACGGRCAAACATGTAAGCGATATCACGAGTAGATTCAGAAAGGATTACGCCTTATATCTATTGTTGGCACCATTCGTACTATGGTATTTCCTGTTCCAATATAAGCCGATGTACGGGTTGATAGTGGCCTTCCAAGAATACAACTTGTTTAAGGGCATTAAGGGCAGTCCATTCGTAGGCTGGGAAAACTTTGAGGTCTTTTTTAAAAGCCCTTATTTCCTAAGAAACCTGACGAACACAGCATTGATCAGTCTGTATAGTCTAATCTTTGCATTTCCAGCTCCTATTATATTGGCACTTCTCCTGAATGAGGTTAGGAAGCTTTGGTTTACCAAAATCATTCAGACGATGACGTATATGCCGCATTTCATTTCCATTGTCATTGTCGCGGGGCTCGTGACCAACTTCTTGGCGCCAACGAATGGCTTCATAAACATTCTGATTGAGAAGATGGGTGGGGACAAAATTTATTTTCTAACCATTCCGGAGTACTTCCGAACGATATTCATCTCCATGGGAATTTGGAAGGAAGTAGGCTTTGGTGCCATCATTTACATTGCCGCATTATCCGGGGTTAACCCAGAGCTGTATGAAGCAGCAACCATGGATGGGGCGAAC
>NZ_JBFUHL010000085.1:0-17489 GCF_056402415.1 Paenibacillus sp. P4_A9 | reverse complement strand
GCTTCTTGTTCAGTGAGGGAAATTGAAGGAATATGCGAAATGGCAATGTCCATAGGAATCATATGTTGCTGTAATGTTCCCGCTTCTTTCATTTGAACAATTTGCTCAAATGTTAAACATTGCTCTTCGCGAATCTTCCCTGTCGACGTACGTATCAAACTTACCATAACGGCAGGATATCCAAGTGCTTTCCCGATATCTACACACAATGTTCTGATGTAGGTACCTTTGGAGCACATGGCTCGGAAACGAATTTCAGGATGCTTCTGATCTAGGTTGAGTTCAAGAATTTCTAGTTCAAAGATCGTTGCTTTCCGTGATTTCCGTTCAACTTCCTTACCTTCTCTCGCCAATTCATAAAGACGTTTACCGTCTATTTTGACAGCTGAGAACATAGGTGGAATCTGCTCGATGTCCCCGACGAAGGATTCAAGTACTTCTCGCACTTGATCTTCCCCGAGCGAAGCATGTGACACTTCTTCTAACACAGTTCCCGTCATATCTTCGGTATCAGTTGATAACCCAATGCGTAAAACAGCTTCATATTCCTTCGGTAATTCTTGAATATATTCAACCATCCGAGTTGCTCGTCCAATGCAAAGTGGCAGAACACCTGTCACTTGCGGATCAAGTGTACCCGTATGACCAATTCTTTTAATACCTAAAATTCTTCTGACTTTGGCGACAACATCATGTGATGTAAAGCCCGCTGGTTTCCAAACAGGCAAAATGCCTTCTAGCGTCATTTCAGCTTGTCCCCTACTTCCTGAACCATTCTAGCAATGGCTTCTTCTAGTGTACCATGGATTGTACATCCTGATGCCCTTACATGCCCACCGCCACCTAGAGATTGAGCAATAGCAGCAACATCAACTAGCCCGGAGGAGCGAAGACTTACTTTAATAACACCATCTGACTTCTCTTTAATCAGCATACCCACTTCGACGCCTTCAACATTACGCGGATAATTGACCAATCCATCCAAATCATCACTCGATGCACCCGTTAACTCTAAGTCTGCAAGAGATACAGCAAGCCACGCCAGCTTTCGATCATAAGCAAAGGAAAGTGTGGATAACGCTTTTTGAAGAAGTACTATTTGCGCATAAGTCATTCGTTCAAGAACATGCTCTGCAATTTCGGCACCCTTGACACCTAATTCCAACATCGAAGCTCCGATTTTCATGACTTCTGATGTGGTATTGGAGTATCGAAAGCCTCCGGTATCCGTCAGCAACCCGGTATAAATGCATTCACCAAACGTAATGTCAGGTTGCAGCTTCATATGTATCGCCAAATCGAACAATATTTGAACAGTTGCCGCGGCGTCATGCTTAATTAAATGACACGAACCAAATTCATCATTGGTTGGATGATGGTCAATATTGAGTAACTGTGCTTGCTCATCAAAAAGAGTGCTGATCCTACCCATTCTGGAGAAATCAGCACAATCAACACTTATGATAGTTTGGTAAAGACGATTCGGTGCCTGTTCGCTATAATCAATGGTCTGACTACTTCCTTCTAAATATGAAAATTTAGAGGGCATAGCGCCCTCATTGATCATAGTAAATGACTTCCCAAGTTGACTTAGAATCCAACCTGTTGCATACGTTGAACTGGCAGCATCACCATCTGGTTGGATGTGAGACACGACCAGGAAATCATCATGCTGCTCGATAAATGCAGCTGCTGCTGCCAGCTGCTGACAGTATTCGGTGGCATGGATCATTCCGTTATTCATACGTTTGTATTTCCTTCCTGATTGAGCTTATACAACAACTGGTCAATGTGACTACCATAGTCAATAGAAGCATCAAATTTAAACTGTAGCTCTGGAATCTTACGCAAACGAATTCGTTTGCCTAACTCTGAGCGAATATATCCTGAAGCAACAGAAAGCGCCTTAAGTGTGGCAGCTTTCTCTTCTTCAGTTCCCATTACACTTAGATAAACACGAGCCAGGGATAAATCATTCGTCACTTCGACACCAGTAACGGTCATGAAACCAATACGAGGATCTTTCAGCTCTGCTTGAATGATTTGACTTAACTCTTTCTTAATTTGTTCGCCAACTCTGCCTACACGAACTCTAGCCATTTATTATCACCTCTCAACGGACTCCATGATAAAGGCTTCAATGATGTCGCCCTCTTTAATATCATGATAACGCTCAAGAGATATACCACACTCGTAGCCTTGTGCAACTTCTTTTTGATCATCCTTGAATCGTTTCAAGGAATCAATTTTACCTTCATGAACGACAATACCGCTACGAACTAAGCGAGTTTGCGCATTACGGGCAATTTTACCTGAAATTACATAGCAACCTGCAATTGTTCCTGAACCCGTAATTTTGAAAACATTACGAACTTCAGCTTGACCAAGAACAACTTCTTTGAAGATTGGATCCAACATGCCTTTCATCGCTTGCTCGATTTCTTCAATTACGTTGTAAATAATGTTATGCAGACGGATATCGACTTTCTCTTGATCTGCAGTCGCTTTCGCTGCAGGCTCAGGACGAACATTAAATCCAATAATAATTGCATTTGATGCAGAAGCCAGAATAATATCAGATTCTGTTACTGCCCCAACGCCATTATGAAGAATTTTAACGCGAACACCCTCAACCTCAATCTTCTCAAGCGAAGATTTCAGTGCTTCAACAGACCCTTGAACGTCACCTTTGATAATGACATTAAGTTCCTTCACTTCGCCATCTTTAATATGTTTAAAGAGGTCTTCAAGTGTAACACGGGAATTAGCAGTCATCTCTGATTGACGAAGTGCAATAGCACGACGATCAGCGATATCTCTCGCTTTACGCTCATCTTCATAAGCTAAGAATGGATCCCCTGCTTGTGGAACTTCAGTCAGACCCGTGATTTCAACTGGTGTTGAAGGACCCGCTTCTTTCAATCGTTTACCTTTATCGTTCACGATCGCACGAACACGACCGAAGCAAACGCCGGCAACGAAGCTATCTCCCACTTTCAAAGTACCATGTTGGATAAGAATTCTAGCTACAGGGCCTCTACCTTTATCCAATTCAGCCTCAATAACAGTCGCTCTAGCACGTTTGTTAGGGTTAGCTTTGTACTCTTGTACTTCTGCTACAAGCAAGATCATTTCTAGCAGGTTCTCAAGACCAATACGTTGTTTTGCGGAAATTTCGCAGAAAATTGTATCGCCGCCCCACTCTTCCGGTACTAACTCGTACGCCGTAAGAGCTTGCTTAATTTGATCAGGATTAGCGCCTTCTTTATCAATCTTGTTCACTGCTACAATGATCGGTACGCCAGCTGCTTTAGCATGACTAATCGCTTCTACAGTTTGTGGCATTACACCGTCATCAGCTGCAACAACGATAATCGTAATATCCGTAACTTGAGCACCGCGGGCACGCATCGTTGTAAACGCTTCGTGACCTGGTGTATCCAAGAAAGTAATTTTCTTATGATTAACTTCGACTTGATAAGCACCGATGTGCTGTGTGATTCCGCCTGCTTCGCCTTCTGTTACACTCGTTTTACGAATGGCATCAAGCAATGTTGTTTTACCATGATCGACGTGACCCATGATCGTAACAACAGGTGGACGCTCTAGCAAATCAGCCTCGTCATCGATTTCTTCGAAGGTTTCGAAGTTATCTTCTTCGACTTTGATCTTGATTTCAACTTCAACACCAAATTCAGTCGCAATCAATTGAATGGTTTCCAAATCTAGTTCTTGGTTGATCGTTGCCATTGTTCCAAGGAACAAAAGCTTCTTAATAACTTCAGAAGCATCTTTGTGCAGCAATTTCGCTGTTTCACCAACAGTCATATTGCCACGAACGATGATCTTCTTAGGCGTGTTATCCACTTTCTCTTTCTTAACCATATCTTGTTGGTAGCGACCTCTGTTGTTTCCGCGTTGGTTGCCTCTATTGTTGCCACCAGGACCACGATTACCACCAGATCTGTTATCATCAAACCGTTTTGGTGTTGGTTTGGATTTCTTTGTCGTAATCACACCAGCTTTTGCTGCTGCATCATCCAACTCAGCCGCTGTTGCGCCAACATGGAATTGCGGTTTCGCTTCTTGAACAACTGGTCTTCCACTTTGGTTGTTGTTGCGGTTCTCAAATGGCTTAGTCTGACGATTAGGGCCAGCACTGCGGTTCGGACTGGATTGTGGACGTCCGCTGTTCGCGCTTTGACCACTTCCTGCTCCTGGACCACCAGCACCTTGATTAGGACGGGACCCTGCATAGTTATTATTTGTGCGTGGTGCTCCACCTTGACCTTGACCTTGTCCTTGGCTGTAGCCTTGGCTAGCTGGACGGCTGCTGTTATATCCACCACTGCTTCCACCTGCTGGACGTTGACCGCCAGGATTGGAGCCTTGATATCCTGTACGTTGTCCACCTTGGCTAGATCCTTGGCCTGCAGGACGCTGACCACCTGGATTAGAACCTTGATACCCCGTACGTTGTCCACCTTGGCTGGATCCTTGACCACTAGGACGTCCACCGTTCGGATTGGAACCTTGATAGCCCGTACGTTGTCCACCTTGGCTACTAGGACGATTACCGCCTTGGTAGTTGCTGCTTTGACCACTTGGACGTGACTGTGGTGGGCGGCTTGTTGTGTTTTGTGTAGACTGACCTTGCCCTGAAGTAACTGCACCCGTTGTTGTAGTCGTTGGTTGACTACTTGATTGTTCCGTAACTGCCGGCTTTGCCGCTGGTGTTACTGCACCTTTATTCTCTTGTGCTGGAGCCTGCGATGCAGGATTCTGATTCGTCGTAGATGAACTCACATTTCCTCCGTCCGTAGCTGCTCGTTTGGCAGCCGCATTAGCTTTAATATCTCTAAAAAACTTTTCCACACTGCTAACCGCATCATTCTCCATAACACTCATATGGTTGTTAACAGGTATATTTAATCGTTTGAGAATGGTAATTATTTCTTTGCTGCTCATATTGAGCTGCTTCGCGTATTCGTACACGCGAGTCTTGTCTTTATTATCTTGTTTATTGGTCAATATGTTTCACCTCCGCAGGATTTTCTTGACTCTTCTGCAGCATCTGCGCGAAGCCTCCGTCCAATACACCTATGGTGACACGCATTTCTTTCCCAATGCTGCGGCCCAATTCATACTTCGTACCGACTTCCATGAGCTTAACCCCATAAAATAGGCATTTATCTTGAAATTTCTTACGTGTATTAGCTGAAGCGTCCTCCGCCATGATAACAAGCTTGGCATCACCCGCACGAATTGCTTTGAAAACACCTTCATCACCCGTTACGAGCTTTCCGGCTCTCATTGCCAATCCTAATTGATTTAAAAATTTAGGATTCATCTTCCGATTCCTCCTCTTTCGAAGAAAGGAATTCATCTTCCACACGAATGAAATCTTGTTCCAGTTGTTCATAAATGTCTGCGCCTACGGCCTGCTTCAGAGCTCTATCCAGGGCTTTGCTTTTCTTTGCCAATTTAAAACAAGAAACTTTACCGCACAGGTAGGCACCGCGCCCAGACTTCTTCCCCTTGAGATCAATGAGAATGTCATCCTCAGGCGTTTTGACGACGCGGATCAAGTCCCTCTTCGGCATCATTTCCTGGCAGGCAACGCATTTTCTCAGAGGGATTTTTCTCTGCTTCATTCCGATCACCCCTTGTTCCTTACAAAAACTTAGTCGATGCTAATCGAATCCTGATGCATCTCTTCTGAGTAAGTTTTCACTCTACCATATTCTTGTTCTGCTTGTGTTTCGCTCTTGATGTCGATTTTCCAACCAGTCAGTTTGGCAGCTAGTCGTGCATTCTGCCCTTTAATCCCAATTGCCAAAGAAAGCTGATAATCAGGAACAATGACACGTGCCATTTTTTCATTTTCATGAATCTGGACTTCAAGCACTTTAGAAGGGCTTAGCGCATTCGCTACGTACTCTTCCACGTTCTCCATCCAGCGTACGATATCAATTTTCTCCCCGCGAAGTTCAGTTACTATCGTTTGAACACGCAATCCTTTGGGCCCTACACAGGAACCTACAGGATCAACTTCAGGATTACGAGAATGAACAGCAATCTTCGAGCGGAAGCCTGCTTCACGCGCAACGGAACGGATCTCAACTACGCCATCAAAAATCTCAGGAACTTCAAGCTCAAAAAGACGCTTTAACAAACCTGGATGTGTTCTTGATAAAATAATTTGAGGACCCTTTGTCGTGTTCTCAACTTTCGTAATATACGCTTTAATACGATCGCCCTGTTTGAACTTATCCGTAGGCATAAGCTCCGTAAGTGGAAGAACTGCTTCTACTTTACCCAAGTCAACATATATATTCCGTTGATCTTGACGTTGTAGGATACCTGTTACGATATCTTCTTCTTTATCAATAAAAGCATTATAAATCAAGCCACGCTCGGCTTCGCGGATTCGTTGCGTTACGACCTGTTTAGCGGTTTGTGCAGCAATCCTTCCAAAATCACGAGGCGTCACTTCAATTTCAACAATATCTTCCAATTGGTAATTCGGATTAATTTCACGCGAAGCATGAACAGAAATCTCCAATCTTGGATCCAATACTTCCTCTGTAACGGTCTTCCGCGCGTATACCTTGATAAGACCCGTATGTCGATTGATATCTACACGTACGTTCTGTGCAGTGTTGAAATTACGTTTATAACTTGAAATCATCGCCGCTTCAATAGCATCAATGAGTAGCTCCTTGGAGATACCCTTCTCTCGTTCAATTTCCGACAGAGCTTCAATAAAATCCGTGTTCATTTGAACTGAGTCCCCCCCTTCAATAAGTAACGATGACTAAAATACGATAGCAAGACGTGCGCTAGCTATTTTAGCAACCGGAATGCTGATTTTCTTTTTACCAATCTCTATCACGAGAACTTCCTCATCATAGGACTGCAACAATCCTTCAAATTCCTTGGAACCATCGATCGGTTCATACGTGGTAACAAATACGTGACTATTTACGGCTTTGTAATAATCTTGTGTTTTCTTGAGCGGACGTTCTGCCCCTGGTGAAGAAACTTCCAAGAAATAAGCATCAGTAATCGGATCTTTCTCATCCAATTGAACACTTAAGTATTCACTGATGCGGCCGCAATCATCTATATCAATTCCGCCTTCTTTGTCAGCATAGACACGAAGGAACCAATTGCTGCCTTCTTTGACATATTCAATATCAACGATTTCAAATCCATTTTGTTCAACAAAATCCTTCAGCATGTCCTCAATGATGGATTTGATTTGCTCTTGTGTAGCCACAGATATGTGTACCTCCTAAATTGACTTCTCCTTGTCGTAACCGGAAAAGTCCTATATCAAAATGTAAAGAGTGGGTTTCCCCACTCTTTAATCACAAGATGATATCCTCATTATTGCCAATAAAAATTATACCATAACCATTCTTTGCATTACAATAGCAAACTTGTTAATCATTTTCACTTGACAGCCTAAAGTTTTTCGGAGAAAACTGGCTTCGAAAGCATCTTCTGTTTGATAAAACATGCTTCAGAAACATACTTTACTAGAACAATGAAAGTTGATTAGATTCAGGTAACCCGCGGAAGCAGCCCATTGAACTCAACATTTCAATTACGGTCTTGGAGGCTTTGGAACGATTCTGGAAATCCTCAATGGATAAGAAATCCCCATCTTCTTTGGCTGCTGCAATATTCTTGGCAGCATTATCGCCAATGCCTGACATCGCTGCAAAAGGTGGAATTAAGGAATTGCCATCGATGATAAACTTAGTCGCATCAGAGCGATAAATATCAATCGGTTTAAAGCTAAACCCACGCGATGTCATTTCCAAAGACATTTCTAGAATGGACACCATGGCTTTCTCTTTCGGCAATGCTTGGAAACCTTTCGCTTCAATCTCGACTAATTGTCTGAGAATCGCCTCATACCCTTGGCATAGTAGTTCAAGATCAAAGTCAGCCGCGCGGACACTAAAGTAAGTAGCATAGTAAGCAATTGGGTGATATACCTTGAAATAGGCCGTACGAACAGCGGAGATAACGTAAGCTGCAGCATGTGCTTTTGGAAACATGTATTCAATCCGTTCGCAGGATTCAATATACCAAGCTGGTACATTACAGCGTTTCATCTCATCTTTCCATTCGTCAGTTAGTCCCTTACCTTTACGAACGCTCTCCGTAATTTTGAAAGCTAGACCTGCATCCATACCCGCTTTATAGATCAAATAGAGCATGATATCATCCCGGCATCCAATAACTGTCTTAATGTTACAAATCCCTTTTTTGATTAACTCTTGTGCGTTTCCCAACCAAACACCAGTTCCATGGGATAACCCTGAAATCTGCAATAAATCGGCAAAAGAAGAAGGCTGTGTTTCTTGAAGCATTTGACGAACGAATTTGGTACCCATCTCAGGAACACCATACGTAGCGACTGGGGAACGAATCTGATCTGGTCTCACCCCAATTGCATCCGTAGAATTGAAAATACTCATGGCTTTCGCATCATTCATTGGAATAGTTGTTGGATCGATGCCAGTTAAATCCTGAAGCATTCTCATCATCGTTGGATCGTCGTGACCTAGAATATCTAACTTTAGCAAGTTCGCATCGAAGGCATGATAGTCAAAATGAGTTGTCATCCATTCCGAATTTTTATCATCTGCTGGAAATTGAACCGGCGTAATATCATCGACCTCAATGTAATCTGGAACAACAACAATACCACCTGGATGCTGTCCTGTACTTCTTTTAACCCCTGTACAGCCTGAAGCTAATCGAGCAATTTCTGCTCCGCGCCATTTTTGACCTTGTTCTTCTTCGTACTTCTTCACGAATCCGAAAGCCGTTTTCTCAGCGACTGTACCAATGGTTCCTGCACGGAAAACATTCTTCGGTCCGAAAATCTCCTTCGTGAAATTATGGGCAACCGGTTGATACACACCAGAGAAGTTCAAATCGATATCGGGAACCTTGTCCCCTTTAAATCCTAGGAATGTTTCGAATGGAATGTCATGACCATCCCCTTTTAAATTTCCGCCGCAGGAAGGGCAAACTTTATTAGGTAAATCGTAACCACTCGGTACACTACCGTCAAGGAACCACTCACTGTGTCTACATGTAAGACATAAATAATGCGGAGGTAACGGATTAACCTCGGATATCCCTAACATCATCGCAACGACTGATGAACCAACAGATCCCCGAGAACCTACGAGATAGCCGTCCGCATTTGACTTTTTAACGAGACGTTCAGAAATCAAATAGTTGGCAGAGAATCCGAATTTAATGATTGGAACAAGCTCTTTCTCAAGTCGAGCAATAATCACCTCTGGAAGCTCATCACCATACATGCTTTTAGCGGTTTCATAGCAAGTCGTACGAATCTCTTCGTCAGCACCCTCAATAATTGGTGTAAATAGCTTGTCTGGGAAAAGTTCAATGGATTCAAAACGATCTGCCAGATCATTCGTACTGCGGATGACAACTTCAATGGCCTTTTCTTCACCCAAAAACTTAAACTCTTCCAGCATCTCCTTCGTTGTTCGGAAATGCGCATCTGGCTTCTTCATGGCCTTCAGTGGACTAAACCCAGTAATTCCGTTGATCGTAATATCACGACAAACTTTCTCGCGCGGATTCAGGTAATGGACGTTCCCAGTTGCAATGACCGGTTTGCCTGTTTTATATCCGATCTCACACACACGCCGCACGGCGTTCTCTAGATCCTCAACAGAGCCAACCAAACCTTTTTCAACGAGATGCATGTTATAGCTAACGGGCTGAATCTCGAGTATGTCATAAAACTCCGAAACCTGCTCTGCCTCTTCAATCGATTTATTAAGAACAGCTTCGAAAAACTCTCCTTTTTCACAACCTGACGTGATCAAGAGGCCTTCTCTATGCTCGACTAATATACTTTTGGGAATCGTTGCCGCGCGCTGTAGATAAGTTGTATGCGACATCGAGATCAATTTGAATAAATTCTTCTTACCGACTGCATTTAGTGCGTATACACAGCAATGAAAAGGACGTTGATTGGATAGATCTTTTCCAACATAATCATTTAATTTAGCAAGGCTCGTAATTTGACGATCGTTAGCCTCATTAATTAAATGATAGAGCACATATCCCAGTGCAATCGAGTCATCAATCGCACGGTGATGATTATCTAGACTAACTTTAAATTTATCTGATAGTGTATTTAAACGATGATTTTTCATGGATGGGAAGAGAAATCTTGCAAGCTCCAGCGTATCAAGCACCGCATTCGAAACCTCAGGCAGGTTCATCCGCTTTAAATTCGTTTGCAGAAAGCCCATATCGAATCGTGCATTATGCGCAACAAGTACGCAATCCCCAATAAATTCAACAAACTTAGGAAGCTCATCCTCGATATCCGGGGCATCCTTCACCATATCATCATTGATATTCGTTAACTGTTGTATGTTATAAGGGATCTTCTCATGCGGATTAATGAACGTAGCAAATCGATCAATTTCTTTGCCATCTTGCATTTTCACACCAGCTAACTCGATAATGCGATTATTGGTTACCGAAAGCCCCGTCGTCTCCACGTCAAAAATAACATAAGTCGCTTGTTTTAAATCGAGATCTCGACCATTCATAACAATGGGCACAGAATCATTAACGACATTCGCTTCAACACCAAAAATCACTTTAATGCCATGCTTTTTGGCTGCTTTACCTGCATCAGGGAAACATTGAATATTACTATGATCTGTAACAGCGATAGCTTTATGTCCCCATTTGGCCGCCATTTTCACATACTGATCAATAGGTGTCAGTGCGTCCATCGTACTCATCGTCGTGTGCAAATGAAACTCTACACGTTTCTCAGCAGCATCATCCATGCGATCCCTAGGTGCCATCACTTCGTACAGATCATTCGGAATCATCACAAGTTCAGGAATTTGCATGAAACGATCGTATTCTACTTTCCCTCTTGCTCGAATCCAGGTGCCATTGGCAAGCAGACTCATGATCTTCACATCATCTTTGGTCTTGGCAAAAACCTTCATAGCTAGTGAATCGCTGAAATCCGTAATATTAAAAGTAAATAACGTATTCCCATTTCTTAATTCCTTGACATCCAAGCCAAACACAGTACCTTGAACTGCAATCTTCTTCTCTTCTTCTTGGATATTCTTCAATGGCGTTGGAACTTCTTTTATATCAATACCCATGACAAGCTTCAAATCGCCCTCAGGTAAAGAGGACTCTTCTTCCTCCATGTCGATGGACATCATGATTTCTTGGGTGTATGATTTCTCGCCCTGCTCTCGCTGCTTCGCAAATTTCTCATACTCTGCAACGATTTCAGTCGAATCACTCATGGCATATTTGATGGATAATTCCGTTTGAAAAAAATTATGAAAAAAATTCCGAATAAACATATCAATATTTTTTTTCTTTGCTAGCTCAAGACCAATTGCATCCAACATGATTAATGAAAGTGCATTCCCCTGTACCTCGAACCTAGCTTTCGACATCCAGCCATTCACAGAAGGAACTTCCCGCTGCAACCATTCCATAAATAATCCCCAATACTCCTCAACTAACGTGGCTGGTTCAGCCTGTTCAAACTTCCAAATAAAGCGGATTTTCGCGATTTGCGCGAATTTCTCTTGAATCATTTTACAAAATGAACGATAAATGTTCAGAGGCACAAGGTCGTTTTTAACCAAATAGAATGTCCAGTCGCGGTTTTTTCGACTAATTTCTACTTGATCAATGTAGCCTTCTGCAAAATATGACCGTACTACATCGGCTGGAATCTCGGCTTGCTGCATCAAAAGCTCAAAGCGATTCCGTTTATCAGCCAAATTACTCATGAACAGCCTCCTATAAACATACCAAGGGCAATGGAGTTAGACCTCCATATGCCCTTGATTGTAATTAATAGCTTCGACCAAAGACAACCGTATGTTCGGCAGTTTCGCCGCATACAAGACAAGTCGATTTGGTCTCGGATGGTGTGAACGGGATATTACGACTTGTTGCTCCTGTTTCTTCTTTCACTTGCGATTCGCAAGCGTTAGATCCACACCAGCCAGCCAAGGCAAATCCGCGTTTCGTCTCCAAGAATGTCTTAAATTCATCGATCGTATCTACCGCGATATAATGCTCATCACGGAATTGCTTCGCTTTATCATACATCTGCTGATGAATCTCAGCAAGTAAATTTTGAACTTCTTGCACGAAGTCAGATTGTTGAACGATTTTCTTTTCTCCGCTTACGCGAGAAACAAGAACAACTACGCCATTTTCCATGTCACGAGGACCAAGCTCTACACGAATTGGAACGCCGCGCATCTCATACTCGTTGAATTTCCAACCTGGACTTTGATCAGCACGATCATCTACTTTGACACGAACGCCGGCTTTCTTTAGCTCCGCATAAAGCTCGTCAACGCGTCCAATTACTTGCTCACGTGTTTTTGGAGGTCCGATTGGAATCATGATGACTTGCGTAGGTGCAACTTTGGGCGGGAGAACTAGGCCGCGATCATCCCCGTGAACCATGATAAGAGCGCCAATTAAACGCGTACTTACACCCCATGATGTCGTATGTGCAAATTGGTGTTGATTCTCACGGTCTAAGAATTTAATATCGAAGGCTACTGCGAATTTGGTGCCTAGGTAATGGGAGGTACCTGCTTGAACCGCTTTACCGTCTTTCATCATCGCTTCAATGGAGAACGTATCAATCGCACCCGCAAATCTCTCAGATGGTGTCTTTTGACCTACAATAACTGGAATGGCAAGGAAATCTTCAGCAAATTGACGATAAACATCAAGCATTTGCATCGTTTCACGGCGGGCATCCTGCTCATCTTCATGAGCGGTATGTCCTTCCTGCCATAGGAACTCAGTCGTACGAAGGAAAGGTAACGTTCGTTTCTCCCAACGAACCACGTTTGCCCATTGATTGATTAGCAACGGAAGATCACGATAGGAATTAATCCACTCCGAGTACATGTGTCCGATCATCGTTTCAGAAGTTGGACGAATAGCCAAACGCTCTTCTAACTTCTCTCCACCCGCCTCAGTTACCCATGGCAGTTCTGGGTTAAAGCCTTCGACGTGCTCTTTTTCCTTTTGGAAAAAGCTCTCCGGAATAAACAATKGGAAGTACGCATTGCGATGTCCCGTTTCTTTAAATTTGCTATCCAGCTCACGCTGAATATTTTCCCAGATCTCATATCCATCAGGCTTAAATACGATACAGCCACGTACCGGTGAGTAACTCATTAAATCTGCTTTCTTGATGACATCTATATACCAACGGGAGAAATCTTCTCCTTGCGGTGTAATTTCCTTTACAAATTGCTTATCGTTTGACATAAACCCTCCCACAGATTAGGACTAACCCTTAATCAATCGTAAAATATCATTGTACGTAACAGCTACCATAAGCAGCATAAGCAACGCAAAACCAACAAAGTGAACCATACTTTCTCGGTTCGGATCTATCGGTTTACCTCGCAATGCTTCTAATCCCATAAATAGCAGACGACTTCCGTCTAAAGCCGGGATTGGCAGCAAATTAAAAATCCCAAGATACAGACTCAAAGTGGCCGCCCATGCAATCAAGGAGCTAAGTCCCATTTTAGCAAATTGAGCAGAAACTTGTGCAGTCCGAACCGGTCCACCAAGATCATCAAGTTTAAACTGGAGCATAACAAGCTTTTGCAAACCTGTAACAATACCAATTGTTGTACCAACAACCGAATCATAGGTCCCTGTGAATACTTCACCAAGGGTAGCGCTTCTACGATCACCACTAATCACAACGCCAAGCTTACCGGCTCCATCTTCCATCTCAGGTGTAACTTGAAGTGTAAGAGGATTGCCAGCACGATCAATGACCCAAGTCATCGTTTTCCCTGCTGAGGACTGAATCGCTGATACCATTTTCTCACGATCATCGCCAATTGGTTGCTTATCAATCGACATGATAATGTCACCTTTGTGCAATCCAGCTTTCTCACCCGCCTTACCAGCAAGTACTGAATCTAGCTTCACATTGGTGAAAACACCCGACATGATCACAACAATGAAAAACAGAACAATAGCTAAAATAAAATTCATCACGGGTCCCATGACGATGGCAATAGCACGTTTCCCAACTGTTTTTGAACCGAACTGACGATCATAAGGTGCGATTTGCGTTTCCGTTCCTTTAGTTACCATCATAGCCTGCGGATCAACCGGATAGGTAACTTTCTCACCGTCTACGTCCAGTGAAATACTTAGCGTTCTATCTAAATCAATATGTTCCACAACGCCAATGATCACATTCGAACGACGATCTAACTGATCCAGATATAAGAAAGTGACTTGATTAGATTTGTTTAATTTAACAGCAACGGTCTGTCCAGGATTTACTTGGACGATTTCAGGGTCTTCTCCCGCCATACGAACAAATCCACCAATTGGTAAAATTCGTAACGTGTACCGGGTCTCCCCTTTTTTATATGAAAAAATTTTGGGACCGAAACCAATTGCAAATTCACGAACTAAAATACCTGCACGTTTTGCAAAGTAAAAGTGACCCCATTCATGAATCGTAACAAGAACGAAAAACAACAAAATAACCTTTAACCCAACTTCAATGGCCGACAAGTCGTATTTCCTCCTTCGGGTTTTCTTCAGAAAACTATCCTATGTAGCTATGACCAGACGCTTTCAGTTAAAAACCTACCTTCTAAGCATCTACTTAAGATCAGCTGTTCTTGTTCTTAGATTACCACTATTGAACAGCTGAATACAAGCTATGCCCGCTCAGGTCAGTATACGAACGCAGAGAATTAATTAGACTTTAGTTTCCAACCTAGGTGTTTGAAATTGAAAAAAAGAGCAGAGCCATGCAAGCTGACCTTTGCTCTTCCTAACATTTAGAAGCGGATTGATTCAGCAAATAACCTAGCCCACTGATCTTGCTCGTGTATGATCTCGATTGTAGGATTCGCATATGACTCATGTTTGTCCAACGCAGCTTCGATGATATCTTCAATTTGTAAAAATGAGATGTCACCTTTTAGAAAACGAGCCACAGCAATCTCATTAGCAGCATTATAAACAGTTGGTGTTGTTCCACCTTGTTTACCACTCTCAAATGCCATTCGCAAGCAAGGGAACCGTACGTAATCCATTTCACGGAAATGAAGCTTGCCTATCGCGGCAAGGTCAAGTTTAGTTGTTGGTGTAGGGTATCGGTCAGGATAGGTTAACGCATATTGAATCGGCACCCTCATATCTGGATTACCTAGCTGTGCGATAATACTATGATCAACAAATTCAATGTAGGAATGAATGACACTTTCTGGATGCAGTAATACTTTAATATCTTCATACGACAACCCGAAAAGCCAATGTGCTTCCATTACTTCAAGCCCTTTGTTTACCATCGTAGCAGAGTCAATCGTAATTTTGGCCCCCATGGACCAATTCGGATGCTTGAGTGCATCCTCCACCGTTACACCCACTAATTCTTCTCGTGTACGATCACGGAAGGAACCACCAGACGCCGTTATTGTTATATGAGCAATTTGCGAACGCTTTTCACCATTTAAACATTGAAAAATCGCAGAATGCTCACTATCAATTGGTAGTAAGGCAACTCCCTTCCGAGCCACAGCTTCCGTTACAATATGACCCGCGCTTACTAATGTCTCCTTGTTCGCAAGACCAATATCTTTGCCTGCTTCAATCGCAGCTAATGTTGGTCTTAAACCTTGACTACCTACTAGTGCACTAACAAGCAAATCTGCATCTGTCGAAGCTGCGACTTCCAGCAGTCCTTCTTCACCATAGAGAACTTGAATACCAGAAGGAATTTGACTTGCAACCTCTTCCGCCAATTCCTTTGTTGCAACAGACACAAGCTTGGGACGAAACTGTTTGGCTTGCTCAATGACGAGATCGCAGTTATACCCAGCCGATATGGCTTCGACTTGAAATTTTTCTGGCGAATGTTGCACAATATCTAAGGTTTGAGTCCCAATGGATCCTGTCGATCCCAAGATGGCAATTTTCTTCATTAGTTTCAACTCCACTCCGCTCATAAGAATTAGTTAGGAATCAAATCGAGCAGATAAATAAAAGGAAATACGATTAGCCAACTATCCATCCGGTCGAGTACGCCACCATGTCCTGGCAACAAAGTTCCCGTGTCTTTAATTCCTTTCACACGCTTATAAGCGGATTGAATTAAATCACCAACTTGTCCTACTACCGCGATGACAAAGCCTAGTAAAAGTGCATTACCAACACTTAAAAGTTCTGGCGAGTACCAAGCGAATCCTAATGCTAAAATCATCGCGATGACTACACCGCCAAGTGCGCCTTCAATAGACTTCTTAGGGCTTATTTGAGGCCACAGTGGGTGTTTTCCTAGCTTGGATCCGACAAAATATGCACCGGCATCCGATGCCCAAATACATACGAATATCATAATCGTCCAAAATAATCCATTTTCCGCCAATCGTGCCTCAATCATGTAGTTAAAACCAATTCCAATGTATACGATGCCAAGTAAGATCACCGAAACTTGATCAATCGTAATTTTGTTTTTGGAGGCTACTGTGATGAAAAGCAACGAAAACATGGCAAGCCATATAACCGCGGTAAACGAAAATGTTAATGTTACTCCGATCAGACCCCATGGAATCGTTAAACATAACAGTGCAATGAGTCCTAAAGCAGCTGTTAGCTTATAAGACATATACCCATTCATTTGTAAATACTCGCGGTATCCAATAACCGAAACGAGTACAATTAAACCTGCATACCACAAATCGCCGAGTACTAGAAGTGTAATAAATGCGAGACCAGCAATAATGCCTGTGATGATCCTTTGTTTCAAGTTGAATCCCCCTAGATGAACAACGTTTATCTCTAAACCATCCATTTTTAGTGACAAAACGATTACACTAACCGATGTTAAATACCACCGTATCTTCTCGCCCGGCGTTGATATTCAGCAATGGCTTGCATAAATAAGTCCTCTGTAAATTCTGGCCAATAGGCGTCTGTGAACCATAATTCCGAATAAGCTAATTGCCACAGCAAAAAATTACTTAAACGTAATTCCCCGCTCGTTCGAATTAATAAATCAGGGTCTGGCAAATCCGACGTTAACATGTAGGAAGAAAAAAGCTCTTCGTCCAACTCATCTTGCTTCAAGTTTCCATTTTGCAGATCCTTCATCATATCCTGAACACCTGCAATGATTTCCTTACGTCCGCCATAATTTAAAGCAAAATTCAGAATGAGACCCGTGTTATCCTTCGTCCGTTCGATCGCACCTTCTATCGCTTTCAACGTATAGTCAGGTAAACCTTCCTTCCAACCGGTCATGCGAATACGCACATTGTTCTGAATTAATTCTTCAATTTCCAATGGGAAAAACTCTTGTGGAAGCTTCATCAGAAATTCTACTTCATCCTTCGGTCGTTTCCAAT
>NZ_JBFUHL010000084.1:0-17650 GCF_056402415.1 Paenibacillus sp. P4_A9 | reverse complement strand
CAGCAACACAGTGCAAGTTCTCAACAATAGCGGGAAACAAACGCAACTGATGATCTCTTATAATTCTATTTGTAAGCGCTATCTAATGGAGTCGAAGGAGGAATATTAATGAGTAAGCTTTTCAAGGCATGGGAAGGTAAGATAGGGGTTATTGCCTTATTCTCATCCGTTATGCTGCTTGCAATTCCAGCAGCGGCAGGAGCAGCGACAAGCACACTAAGCCCGTCTGATGATTCCTATGTGCATGAAGGTAACCCCACGAGCAATTACGGAACAGCCACTTCGTTGTATGTGAAAAATGACCCAGGTGCATCTCGGTACACGTATCTCAAATATAGTCTCTCTGGGCTTACGAGTGTAACGAGTGCTAAGCTTCGGATTTATGGCAGCGCATCCGCGTCAACGGTTTTATCTGCGTATCAAACGGCCGACAGCTGGACGCAATCGGCGATTACCTGGGGCACGAAACCAACGGTCGGCAGTTCAGTAGGCAGTGTTGCCATCAATACGACGATGACGTACAACGAGATTGATGTTACAGCTTACGTGACAGCACAAGCAGCAGGAGATGGTGTTGTTTCATTTGCACTTCAAGAAAGTGTGGGTAAGTACACCACGCTGAATAGTAATGAGAATGCCTCGAATAAGCCCCAGCTTGTTGTCGTTAGCGGCGGTGGAACGGGTGGGGATACCCAAGCGCCGACAGCGCCTAGTGGGTTCAACGGCACAGCGGCTTCAAGCAGTCAAATCAATCTCAGCTGGAGTGCATCTACAGATAATGTAGGCGTAACGGGATATGATGTATATCGGAATGGCTCATTCCTCAAGACCGTAACGGGCACTTCCACAAGTGATTCTGGTTTAACAGCGTCTACCTCGTATAGCTACTATGTCAAAGCAAAGGACGCGGCTGGGAATGTTTCGAGTCAAAGCAACACGATCAATGTAACTACCTCTGCGGGAACGCCGCCAACTGGCTGTACGAATGCACTGACAACAACGGCTGCTATTCAAAATGCGATGAAAAATGCGACGGCAGGGTCTGTCATTCTGCTTGCCCCTGGCAATTATGTTGGTGATCGTGTGACTAGTGGTGATCCAGGCGGACAAGGATTATTCTATTCGGATCAAAGCGGAACAGCGTCTAATCCCATTGTTCTGCAGAGCTGTGATRCTGCTAATCCAGCCGTGCTCAAGGGCGTGAATGTGAACGATGGCTCCTATGGTATTCACCTAACGGGCAATTATTGGCAGATCCGTGATGTTGAAATCACGAATGCGCAGAAAGGGATTATCATCGATAACGGCAATAACAATCTGCTGAACAATGTGGAAGTTCATTATGTTGGCGATGAGGGTGTCCATTTCCGGGACGGCAGCTCCTACAATACATTGTCGTACTCGCTTATTTACGATACGGGGTTGTATCAAGCGGGATATGGGGAAGGTGCTTATGTTGGTTCCGATTCCAGCTCTGCTTATGAGCATGTTGTAACAGGGAACGTGATTAGTCATACGAATTTCGATGGCGGAATTACAGCAGAGCATATCGATGTGAAGGAAGGCGCGAGTGGAACGATTATCGAGTACTGCACGTTTAACGGTACGGGTATTAGTGGAGCAAATAGCGCAGACAGTTTCATTGACGTAAAAGGTGTGAATACGATTGTCCGCTATAATCAAGGGTATCGGAATGGCAACTCGAATGTTGTAGATGCCTTCCAAGTGCGTACGCATGGTACAGAATATGCGACAGGCATAAATAATTTTTTTAACAATAATACCGTGAATTTGGATAGCTCGACAGGCTACGTCGTCTATGCAACAAGTGCGGCAACAGGAACCACAGCGGCGAATGATGTACGTACAGGCGGAGGGAATCTGTATAATTCGAATGTGAACGAATAGTGTAGAGGGGAGCCTGAGAGGGCTCCTTTTGCCTTTGAGTCCAAGCTAAATATCGACATTCTGCCTTAAGTATGGGATTATGAGGAGAAGAGTTTGGTAACTATTACGCAGGGAGTGAAAGGCATGTCACGCAAGTGGGAAAGAATGGTAAGTAAGAATGCGAAAAAGGCAAACCTGACCCGCGCCAAGCAAGGGAAGGCGCCGATTTCAACAGATCCGGATCGTCCGGTCGTATTTAAAGGAAGAAGCATCTTGTTGGCCGCGTTTTTCATTGTGGTCTCGCTCTTCTTGTTGTTTACATTGACAAAGACCGAAGGGGACAAGATGTACTGGTATACAACGCTTAGCTATTTGGTTGTGGGGGTACTTATTTATTTTGTGCGGAGACCGTACTTGCGCGTATCCAAAACGAATCTAGCGAAGAGAGGGTTAGCCAGAGAGTTAGTGCTTGTGGCGGAGAATATTAAAGAGATTGTACACGCGCCAGGTCAAATCATCATTGAGCTTACCGGCAAGTCGCCGCGTTGGGTATATAACAAAACGCTGAACCGCTTTGATATCGCGGCTATGGTGATCAAGCTGAAGAAATTCGCCGATCAGAATGGCATTACGTTTGTAGATAAAACGGTATAGATAGAAAGCCTCCAATTCCACTTGCTGTGGTGTTGGGGGCTTTTTTAGATTTTCGCGGGAAGCTGCGTTAGTCCGATTTCTCCGAATTAATATGAGGATTTCTTTATAAAAAAGACCAATAGTCAGATTCTGCCGAACTATCAACCTATTTTCCTTGTGTGAGGGAAGTTTAGGTCGGTTTAGTTGGGCTAATTAGGACTAATTATGAATTAATGAAACGGACAGTGAGATTAATTCGGCAATTTCGGACTAATGGGTACCGTGGAGTAATCCGATTGTCAAAACAAGCCTGAGCTTTGGATCGTCGCATAGAATTGGTTGAACTCCTCAATCGTCAGTTGCTGCTGTGCATCAGAAAGGGCAGTGGCTGGATTCGGGTGGACCTCGACCATAATCCCATCCGCTCCTGCGGCCAAGGCGGCCTTGGCGCAAGGTGCGAAAATATCCTTGCGACCCGTCGAATGGGTCACATCGACAAGAACAGGCAAGTGACTCTCTTGCTTCAGTATCGGAACAGCGGAGATATCGAGCGTGTTTCGCGTGGCTCGCTCATAGGTTCGGATGCCGCGTTCAATCAGCATAACCTGTGTATTACCGCGAGATAGGATGTACTCGGCAGCGTGCAGGAACTCATCGAGCGTAGCGGATAAGCCGCGCTTCAATAGGATCGGAATACGAACCTCGCCCGCCGCTTTAAGCAGTTCGAAATTGTGCATGTTTCTTGCGCCAATTTGGATCACGTCGATGTATTGACCTGCAATTTCAATATGTGCGGGATCCACGATTTCGCTGATCGTCTGAAGTCCGAACTCATCGGCAACTTCTTTGAGGATTTGTAATCCTTCTAAGCCTAGTCCTTGGAAATCATAAGGAGATGTTCGAGGCTTGAAGGCGCCGCCGCGCAGCACAGTCACGCCAGCACTTTTTAAAGCGGCAGCCACCATGCGCACTTGCTCGTAGCTCTCGACAGAGCAGGGACCTGCGATCATGATTGGTTTACCGCCGCCGATGGCTGCAGAGCCTAGTTGGATGATGGTATCTTCTTGCTGTCTCTTACGACTAACAAGCAGCTGTTTCTTATGATCCGTCTGTTGTAAAGTAAGCGAGGCTTGGAAAATTTGTTTGAAAAGGTGGCGAATGGTATCGTCTTCAAATGGGCCAGTATTCCTTTCGACCAATGACTCCAGCATTCTTTTCTCGCGAAGCGGGTCGAATTTCGGTACGCCTTGTTTCTCTTTCTCCAACCCGATTTCTTGGGTAATCTGTGCTCTTTCGGAGAGCAACGTCAAGAGACCATGGTTAATTTCATCGATTCGATCCCTTAACGCATCTAACCTTGTGTTCTCCATCTCTATTCACCTTTTCATAATTAGTAGATAAAACAGCAAAAAGTCCCCAGTCGCAAGGGACGAGGAGTCATGGTACCACCCTTATTAGAAGCAATCATTCCCGAGGGGAAGATCAGCTTTTCAATTTCGCTTAACCAATATATGCGGCAAGAGGAGAATCTGCTTCTGAATATCCATCTTTTTTTGCAGGGAGACAGTGTTGTAGTCATTTTTCTGCTAGATTCGGAATAGTAGTTTAGGAGGGAGAAGAAGGGGGAATACGCGATGCTCACATTAAAATCATGGACGGGCTTATTTCAGAGGGGGGCAACGGATATCTACCATACGGTTAAAGTTCGTGCACCACGTGACTATTTTAACCGAGCAGATGCTTTCTTGGAGGATATTGTGTACACATCGCAAGAAGAGCTTACCGGGGTCAACAAAACCTTTCTTGTTAAATTATTATTTGATAATTTTATGGATCACGTCCGCAAAGGTAAGGATCTATATACATACATTTTGCAGCTTCGGAGTAAATTTGGGGGCATAGTTGCAAGTGCGAACACGAATGAACGTCCTGCTACTGGAAGTGTACCTGGCTTTCAATGGGGGTTATCCTTTCAGGAGGGGCAGGCAGAGAGGGCTGCCTTTCTAACCCTTAACGTCAGATTACACCCAGCCGAGGTTAATCGGATGCGTGTATTTTTCGATGATATGAATTGGAAGCATCATCACCCTCTGAATATGGAGATGAACGAGCTTTTATCGCTGCTTTTTATTGAATTTATAACAGAACTTCGGAATGGGTTGACGGAGGAGACGAAGGAAGAGATCATTGCGGCTATTGTTCATAAATGGGAAGAACAATAGCCTGCTTGTTCATGATTTTGGCTGTGTCGACGAACGCACGATGAGTTCAGAGGGGAGCATGATCCTGCGAGACTCATTGCTAGTTTCACCTTCTATGCGTTCTATCAGGAGTTGCATCCCAAGCTGGCCAAATTGATAGGCGGGTTGGGAGGCCACAGTGAGGAATGGATTGATCGCACCTGCAGGTCCGAAGTCGTCGAAGCAGACGACAGACATGTCTACGGGCACTTGTAAGCCGCGTTGGCGCAGAGATTGGATAACGCCGACGGCCAGCATATTATTGGCTGCAAAAATAGCGGTAGGCGGCTCATCCAAGTGGAGCAGCTCATCAAGGGCAGAATCATCGTGGAAATCACGATAACCCAGATGTACAACGAGTGAATCATCGAGGGCAAGGCCATTAAGACGAAGCGCCTCATAATAACCTGTATATCGCAGACGAGCCGTTGAAACGTCCTGCGTACCGTTGACTAAAGCAATGCGCTGATGCCCTAGTGCAATCAAATGCTCCACTAGATTGCGAGCGCCTTCCTTACTATCACCAAGGACGACATCCGCATCAATCCCAGGAATTTCACGATCCAAGACAACGAAGGGAATCTGATGCTTCTGCAACTGCTGCAGGTTTTCGAGGGAATGATCCCCAGCAGGTGCGAACAATACGCCATCCACACGCGTAGAGAGAATCATATCGACGTAATCCTTTTCTTTCGCGTAGTCCTCATCACTATTGGCAAAAAGCAAGCGATAGCCCGCTTTCTTCGCTGCATCCTCTGCACCTCGGGCTAATGTTGTATAGAACGGATTCGTAATATCCGTAATGAGTAAGGAAATGAGATTCGTCTTCTKGGAGACTAAACTGCGTGMTAGTGCATTCGGAATGTAGTGGAGCTCTTCCATGACTTTCCGTACACGTTTGCGCGTCTCTTCGCTGATACGGCCCGTATTATTGATCACTCGGGAAACGGTCATAGCGGAAACACCGGCCTTTTCGGCGATGTCATAGATTGTAATCACTTGTTAATCTCCTTTATCAGCCAGATATCGTCTATTTTGTATTGTATAGAAATAAAGGATTGACAGCAAGACATAAAATTGTTAATTTTGAGTTATCGGTAACACTAACTAAAGTAGGAGATGTTGATGATGTTAAAAGGGATACCTTCGATCCTTTCGCCCGAGCTTCTCAAAGTGTTGATGGAGATGGGACATGGGGATGAAATCATACTGGCAGATGGAAATTTCCCGGCAGCCAGTCATACCAACCGTCTATTACGTTGTGATGGTCATGGCGTACCGGAATTGTTGAAAGCGGTATTATCCCTGTATCCACTTGATACATACAGCGATCAATCGGTTGCGCTCATGGCTGTCGTTCCTGGTGATCCTGTTGAAACACCGATCTGGGGAGAGTATGAGGGGATCATTCGAGAACATGCCACACCAGCCATCGAGTATGTGGAACGATTCGCTTTTTATGAGCGAGCAAAGAAAGCGTATGCCATTGTTGCGACTAGTGAAAAGGCGCTGTATGCCAATATTATTTTAAGAAAAGGCGTAATTAGTGAGTAATTGAATTATCGATAACTCTAATAAAAGTGTACAAGTAAGTGGATAGTTGAGCGTTTACATAATGAGGAGGTTGAATGATTATGACAAACAGTGATTTCAGATGGAAGCAAGAGTTCCCGAAAATTGGTATTCGCCCTACGATTGATGGAAGAAGAAAAGGCATTCGTGAGTCACTTGAAGAGCTAACGATGAATATGGCGAAAGGCGTTGCAGCTTTGCTAAGTGAAACGTTGAAATACCCGAACGGTCAGCCAGTTGAATGTGTCATTGCTGATACTTGTATTGGAGGCGTAGCCGAAGCAGCCGCCTGTGCAGATAAGTTTACAAAAGCTGGCGTAGGTCTTTCGATCACTGTAACACCTTGCTGGTGCTATGGCACAGAAACGATGGATATGGATCCTTCTACACCGAAAGCCATTTGGGGCTTTAATGGAACTGAGCGTCCAGGTGCTGTTTATTTGGCAGCAGTTCTATCTGGCCATGCACAAAAAGGAATACCGGCCTTCGGTATTTATGGCAAAGATGTGCAGGATGCCGGAACAACAACGATTCCACAAGATGTTCATGAGAAGTTGATCCGTTTTGCGAAGGCTGGTTTAGCTGCCGCTTATATGAAGGGCAAATCGTACCTCGCCATTGGATCCGTTTCTATGGGAATCGCGGGTTCGATCGTGAATGAGGACCTGTTCCAGAACTATTTGGGCATGCGTAATGATTATGTCGATATGTCCGAATTAGTGCGTCGGATTAATGAAGAAATTTTTGATCCAGAAGAATATCAATTGGCATTGAACTGGGTGAAGGAGAACTGCGTAGAAGGTCCCGATAAGAATCCAGTCGCGATTCAAACGAGCCGTGAGAAGAAAGATAAGGACTGGGAAACGGTTGTTAAAATGACAATGATCGTGCGCGATCTGATGGTCGGCAATCCTCGCCTTGCAGATATTGATTTCGGCGAAGAGGCACTGGGCCATAATGCGATCCTTTCCGGCTTCCAAGGACAACGTCATTGGACAGATCATTTCCCGAACGGCGACTTCATGGAAGCTATGCTGAATACGTCATTTGACTGGAACGGCAAGCGTGCTCCTTACCTTGTAGCGACAGAGAACGATAGTTTGAATGGTGTAGTCATGATGTTCGGGAACCTATTGACGAATACAGCGCAAATTTTCGCAGATGTAAGAACCTACTGGAGCCCAGATTCGGTGAAACGTGTAACGGGTCATACCCTTACAGGTGCAGCCAAAGACGGTATTCTACATTTAATAAACTCAGGTCCCGCTACATTGGATGGAACAGGTCAGCAGTCGCGTGACGGTAAACCAGTTATGAAACCTTTCTGGGAAATCACAGATCAAGAAGTAACGGACTGCTTAGCTGCGACGTCATGGCGTCCAGCAACTGTTGAGTATTTCCGCGGGGGCGGCTATTCCTCAGATTTCCTAACCAAAGGCGGTATGCCGGTTACGATGTCACGGATTAATCTAGTGAAAGGTCTAGGTCCTGTACTGCAAATAGCAGAAGGCTATTCCGTCGACCTTCCTGAAGATGTACATCAGACCTTAGATGATCGTACAGATTCGACGTGGCCGACGACTTGGTTTGCGCCAATTTTGACAGGTGAAGGATCGTTTACTGATGTGTACACGGTTATGGACAACTGGGGATCCAACCACGGTTCCATCTCTTACGGCCATATTGGGGCAGATTTAATCACACTTGCTGCTATTCTACGTATCCCTGTGTCGATGCATAACGTAGCCAAAGAGCAGGTTTTCCGTCCGCGCGTTTGGAGCAGCTTCGGAACATCTGATCCTGAAGGCGCCGATTTCAGAGCGTGTGGCAGCTTCGGACCACTATATAAGTAAGCAGTTGCGGAGGTGAACCCGCACAGGCAAAAACCTGCGCGAAGCATACTACCGCACCGAAGTCATGGAAGAAAGCGCGAAAATTTACTTGATCGCGAAAGCTGTAGGTACGCCACGCAGACTGACCGAGGAAGAGTACAAAGAAATTCAAGGCTTGGAAAGCGAAGCCTATCGTGTGAACTTGCTGCAGCAGATGAAATAGATGACTGCTATACAGGAACACCCACTCTCAGTTAATTTATTGAGAGTGGGTGTTTGTTGTAATTTTCAACTGTCCAACTTAGATTCCTCGATCCAATTGATCCGTTTGGTCATCATGCCAGTAAGAGCTGTTTCTGCTGCCGAATATTCGGATAACAATTGATTAACGACTGGGCGAATTTTATTCATTGCTGAAAGCGTTTGGCTATGAGAGTTAGTAATTCGTCCTTGAACGATCCAATCTGCGATAAGTCCATCAAACCAATAGTCAGCCATTTTCAACGTGTTGCTGATATCAATCTGAATGTGAAAGCTTCGATTCAAGTCCGTTAGTTCGTCATGGAAATTCAGGATCTGGTGATTAGCATGATGAATAAATCGTTTGGCATCATCAACATGACCATGCTTTGCATGGGTGCTGATCAAGCCGCCGCCGCCCCATAAGTCCCAATTACCCCAATTTTCGGCTCTCTCCAAGCTGTTGGAAGCATCTGCTAATGAAGCCATAACATGCTTTCCGGCGGTTAACGCTTCATGAAGTTCTTTCACCAACAGCTTCTGATCGTCGATGCTATCGTCCATTATTTCTAACTCTTTTGATAATAAAGGTACATTTGATAGTGCAGATTCTTTGGTAGCCATAAGCCTCTTATAGTCGTTTTCAGCGTGTTGATAGTTAGCTAGGTCATCACCTACTTGGATCAAAGCTTTCTGTGTGTTCTGAAGCTCCTGCTTCGCAGCTTCTAATTGAAGAGCAGCAGTTAGAGCTTGTTGGCGTTCCATTTCGAGTTGTTCGGATTTACTGCGAAGAATCGTGTGGAAAAGATTCGCAAGTGACAATCGAGTTAAATTGTCGACATCAGCCTGCTCAGACTCAAGCTGTAATTCTAACCGAATGATGAGACGTTCCTGGTCGTTTACTCGGTTCAGAAGTTCTTTTCTTTTACGTTCTGCTTTGTGCAGCCGAAACATCCGTTCTTTCGCTTCGCTCAACTGAAGGTTCAAATTATCGGGCATCGTAATTCCTCATTTCCCAGCATTTGTTAGAATGATTACTTTTTTCATTACGTTGCTATACGTTCGAGGTTTCAGATATCAGTCAAATTTAGAAATAGGTTTATTTTGCTAAGTGTGAAGTAATTTGGTATCTTGGAGATAAGAATGATTTTACGCGTAAAGCATACGCCGCTAGCTCCTTTTTGGAGTTGGCGGCGTTTTATTTTTTCGGAGGTGGTCGCAGTGTTTGAGAAGGAGTATGAATTTTTTTTGGAAGAGCAAGTTAGGAATGCAAAAGGTCAGAGGCTGGAGATGCTGCAGAGGGACCTGACAGGAACGAAGAAACTTTTGGAAGAGGTACTGCTGCCTGTTGTGGGATCGTTTGAGGGATTGGTGCTTGAATATGAAATGACGAGCTTGTCAGGTGTGAAGATATATGGAGACGTATTTCACACCAATTTGCGAACGGTGTTTGAGGAGGACAACTTCGTCACCCACGCGGAGAAAATCACGCGAGACCGTTTCTCATTCGAGAGGGCGAGTGCACGTTCAGTTGCGATACTTGGATATACTTATTTTCCATACAGCCGAGATGAACTAGAAAAAAAGCCGAGTTTCTGTCAAAGAAACCTGTACGAATTGATCGGCCGAATCGGTAATGCGGAGGGTGTTGGGTTGCTCCAGTTGCCTGTGTACGAACGGGAAGTTTTGAGGTTCTCGTTGCTTGCAAATAAACCTTTTAGGTTGACGGACGTATGTATGTGGCTTCAGCTTAAAAGTGAGACTTGCAGAAAAGTTTTGCGAGATTTAGAAACAAAAGGTTTGGTTTATCCAATTGGTAGAGGAATGATTAGAAGTCATAAATTCATGATTACTGAAAAAGCTATGGGTCTCTTGCATCGTAACAAGTAGTGTAAGTCGAAAAAATCGAGTTACGTATGGCGAGAATGGCAATAGGAGTAGTGTAAGTCGAAAAAATCGAGTTACGTATGGCGAGAATGGCAATAGGAGTAGTGTAAGTCGAAAAAATCGAGTTACACGTGGCTACCAAGGCAATAGGAGTAGTTTAAATCGAAAAAATCGAGCTACGCGTGGCGACCATGGCAATGGGAGTAGTGCAACTCGAAAAAATCGACTTAGTCGTGTGCGACGCATCCCCAACCACACATCCCCCACAATAAACGTAATAAAACACATATTCAGGCTGATTATTGTACAATAAAATGGAGCTATGGCAAGTAAACGAACGAGGTGGCAGTAATGGTTAATATTTTAGTTGTAGATGACGAGCCGATGATTTGTAAGGGGGTTGCGACGATTTTGAAGCAGTCGAAGTTGGACATTAACGAAGTCTTCAAGCATGTCATTTTGTAGCAGACGTAGAGAAAGCAGATAAACAGTGAAAAGCCCGCTCTTGTGGTGATAGACCACTTGGCGGGCTTTTTCATATATCCACAACCGTGGAAAGGGTGAGCTATTTAGTTTTGGGGAATGGGTGACAGATCTTCAGATGAATCAGAGTTTTCCGTTACATCAATGTAATGATCGATTGAATCAAGCACCTGACTAAGCGGCGTTTGAGCAAATATAATGCGATCCGCATGAATGGCGTTATAGGTACTTTCATCTTTGTTAATTTTGAATCCTCTATAATTCTCGTAAATGGTTTTCATATCAAATCTCTCCCTCACTAGGATGTATATAATAAAATATCATCTAATGGATAAGTTTGGTAGAGGTGTAAATTAAGAGATTCTGTCAGATTATGAGTGATTCAGTGATTTTTTTATTAAATCGCATGGTTTGGAGACGATAGTAGTGGAATGAGCTATGATTTTTGCTATTCTGTTCTTTTTTGTGTTACAGTTAAGGGGAGGTGATTCCATGTGTTAAAATTAAGTATTTTGGATCAATCGCAAATTGGTGAAGGCCGTAATGCGGCACAGACATTGGCTGAGACAACCGAGCTTGCGCAAGAAGCTGACCGCATTGGTTACAGCCGCTTCTGGGTGTCGGAGCATCATGCCTCACAAGCGTTAGCACACTCGAGTCCTGAGGTTCTGATTGCTCATTTGGCTGCCAAAACGGAGCGCATCCGACTGGGCTCTGGCGGCATCATGATGCCTCACTATAGCGCATACAAAGTAGCAGAAAACTTCCGCTTGCTGGAGGCACTTCATCCAGGACGCATCGATGTGGGGCTTGGCCGTGCACCTGGGGGCATGCCGATATCCACGCGTGCGCTGCAAGAGGGTAAATATACAGGCGTTGACCAATACCCGCAGCAAATAGCTGATTTGACGGGATATTTATATGATTCTTTGCCAGCTAATCATCGGTTTGCAGCGCTGCATGCATCTCCGATCATTGCGACGGCACCAGAAATTTGGCTGCTCGGTTCTTCCTATGACAGCGCAAGAATTGCAGCTGATCAAGGGGCTGCTTTCGGCTTTGCACAATTTTTTGGGAACGCGGATTGTGAACAGGCATTGCGAATTTATCGC
Source organism: Paenibacillus sp. P4_A9 (assembly GCF_056402415.1). Lineage (NCBI taxonomy): Bacteria > Bacillati > Bacillota > Bacilli > Caryophanales > Paenibacillaceae > Paenibacillus > Paenibacillus sp. P4_A9. The sequence goes on along the minus strand of NZ_JBFUHL010000084.1, from coordinate 5,764 downwards.
GAGCATTTCACTCCGTCCATCTTGAATGAGAAGCCACACTCGCTTGCCGCGGTGCTGGTCATCTGCGCCGACACAGAGGAAGAAGCGAATCAACTGGCGCTGAGCACGGACTTATTTTTCTTGTCATTAGGTCGAGGGATGCTGCTGCCGTCGTTCCCTTCGGTGAATACTGCGCTTAATTATCCGTATACGGAGAATGACTATGCGACGATTCGAGGCGCTCGTCACAAGCGCATTGTCGGCACGCCGAAGCAAGTGAAAGAAGAGATCTTGAAGCTGAATGAGGCTTATCAAGCCGATGAGATTATGGTTGTTTCGCCGATTCATAACATCGAGGCGCGATTGCACTCGTATCGATTGCTTGCGAAGGCTTTTGAGCTGTAAAATTTGCCGAGAGCGTCGCTGAAAGTACTCAATGCTGGGAAAGCCGGTGGAGAGAGGCATTCATCCATCACATGTGTGAAACCTGCATTTGCGTTTTTTGGCGACTGCCATTACACTTAAACAAAAAACGGTGGAGTGGTGTCATGAGCAAGAATCGCGTATGGAACAAGGGAAAACGAAATGGTGGAGGCGGGCCTGCACCTGGTACAAGTTACAAAGAGAAGCTTGCAGCGGAGCAGCCGTTTAAAACGGAAGTCATTGATCTTGCTAATCCCATCAATCAGGTGAAGCGCATGAGCCGTGAGAATTGGGTGGAGCGCCCTACAAGACCGGCACGTGAACAGCAGCCAAATAAGTAACTCAGCAAGTAAGGCCTAAAGTCTAATTTGTCCATTCTGAAGTGGACGAGTTAGGCTTTTTTTGGATGCGATAGACTGGTATCGTAACGACTTTTTTCGCAAGCATCCCCATATAATTGGAAAATGTGCCGAGAGTAGGTTGGGATGTACCAATCGGATAGAGATTCGACTAAGGAGGCCCTTCATCATGAGATCCGTATTGAAGTTAGAAATCGAGGAAGCGAAGGTGATGATTGCTGCTGGTATTCAAGCTGCGGAGGAAGCTCAGGCAGCAGAAACGATTTGTATCGTTGACGAAGGCGGTTATCTGTTAGCGCTAGAACGAATGAATGGGGCCCGCAATACGAGTCCTGAGCTTGCGATGGCGAAGGCTTTTACGGCTAGCGGGCACAGACGGTCGACGCACCTGTTCAATCAGCCTGGCGGACCGGCGGCGATCAACGGTGAAGCCTTTGGCATTCATGCGATGATGCCAGGGAAGTTTGCGATTTTCGTAGGCGGATTTCCTATCGTGGTGAACGGTCAAGTCATTGGCGGGGTAGGCGTCAGCGGAGGGGCCGGCGATGATGATATCGCAGTAGGTGTAGCGACATTAAAGGCGCTTCAGCTTCACCTCGGCGACCAATACGATGTGCTTACTGATGCGGATATTAAAAAATGAGAAAACCCCGATGCCTCTCAATAGAGAAATCGGGGTTCTTTTTCATCGGCCTATATGAGCTTACAACAGGCTTCTCACATACTTAAATGCTTCTTCAATCGTATGATCTTGGAGACGCTCCAACGAAATGTCGACGCCAGGCTTATGTGAGTGAAGCTTTGCTAAGAAGGAGGCAGTCTCGAATATTCCTTTACCGGACGGAATTTCATTCTTTTGACCATTTTTCACTACATAGTCCTTCAAATGAGTCAGCACAATACGGCTGCCAAAAGTTGCGAATGCATGATCCAAGAAAGCTTCCTGATCTTGCGGCTCAACCACAGTTGGAGGAAGAAGATTAACCGGATCGAAAACAACACCCAACGTGCTGGAAGGCACTTCTTCCAGGATTCGCGCCATTTTCTCAGTACTGGATAACGTATGCGTGACAACTGGCTCTAATCCGATATGAACGCCCCAACGCTCGGCTTCTTCAGCTAATTCCTCAACCGTCTGCCGAAGGATGTTCCAGCCAATAGCCTCGTAGCCTTCAGCATCTTGTGAAAGATACGTTGTCAGATCACCCGTTTCGGTCGCGACAATAGACGTACCGAAGTCTCTCGCATAGCGCAAATGCTCTTTAAATCTATCGATTTCATAGCGTCGCTGCTGTGGATCGGGATGAACGGGGTTGATGTAGCAACCGAGCACGCCAATCCTTACACCTGCGCGATGGAACTGCTCGCCAATATGATTGGCGAGTGCAGGGCTTAGTTTCCCAAGGGATAAATCATAATCGCTGATCGCTTTACTAAGTGCAAGCTGGACGAAATCGATGTCACGACCGCTTAGCTTGGCAGTCAGTTCCTTTAATGGCAAATGTCCGACCGTATGAGCGAGCGTCCCGATACCCATCTATCTCGCCATCCATCCGCCGTCCACGCAAAGCACGTGTCCGTTCATATAGTCGGAAGCGTTAGAAGATAAGAACACAACAGGGCCTTTAAGATCCTCTGGTGAACCCCAACGACCTGCTGGAATACGCTCGGTGATGGAAGCTGTACGTTTCTCATCCTTAAGAATTGGAGCCGTGTTATTCGTCGTCATATAACCTGGGGCAATGGCATTGATTTGAATGCCTTTTCCAGCCCACTCGTTTGCTAATGCTTTCGTCACACCTGCAATGGCATGCTTACTCGCTGTGTAACCTGGCACATTAATCCCGCCTTGATATGTCAGCATGGAGGCAATATTCACGATTTTACCGCTGCCGCGTTCGATCATATGACGACCAATTAGCTGGCAAAGGAAGAAAGCTGAGTTTAGGTTCAGGTCAATAACGTCATGCCAATCTTGACGTGCGTGATCAACCGCTGGTGTACGGCGGATGATACCCGCGTTATTTACCAGAATATCGATGCTGCCGTAAATGCCAATCGCTCTAGCAACGACATCCTCCAGGATATCTTCATTGCTAAGATCTGCAGCGATAAGCTCAGCTTTGCCGCCTAATGCACGGATAGCTTCAACGGTTTGTACGCTTTCAGATGAGGATACCGCAACCACGTTCGCACCGGCTTCTGCAAGTCCGATCGCCATGGCTTGGCCTAGGCCGCCTGAAGCACCCGTAACGAATGCTGTTTTTCCGGAAAGATTAAAAAGTGTCATAACGTACTCCTTTTCAAAAAAACGATTATTGGTTTCACTGTTTGTCTGTTTTTCAACTTAATGCGTTTCAATCTTAATCCCGGTTTCACGGAACTGTTGAGCCGTTTCCGCAGTTAACCCGCTATCGGTTAAAATCATGGCCACCTCGGATAAGGAAGCGAAGGTTCGCAACGCACATTGTCCGAATTTGAAGTGATCGATAACCCCATAAACGGTTGCGCTAGCGTCTATTAATGCCCGCTTATACTCAACAAGATCATTCGTATAAATCGTAAAGCCATGCTGCAAATGTACACCAGTAGCAGAAATGAATGATTTCTGAATGTTGAGGCCTCTGACATACTCTACTGCTTCTGGGCCTGCAAGCATGTTACGCAAGCGATAGCCGCCAGGAACGACAAGCCGAATTTCATCCTTATGGACAAGCTCCGAGATGATGTAGAGATCGTTAGTTACAACTGTAAGCGGCTGATTATCCAGCCGCCTAGCGATTTCAAGCGTTGTAGAGCCGCCATCCAGCGCGATGATATCGCGAGGCTGGATATATCGGAGTGCGAGGGACGCAATCTCCGATTTTTTATCTGCGTGCTTAATATTCGGTTCTTTGGAGGAAAGAATTCCTAACTGATCACTTTGAGCTAGCATAGCACCGCCATGAATGCGGATAAGCAGCCCTTTTTCCTCCAGCCTGGCTAAATCCTCGCGAATGGTTTTCCCTGTTACTTCCAGTCGCTCGCTCAGCTCGTTAACGGTTACTTCTTTCTGAGCGAGTAAAACTTCCATAATCGTTTCATATCTACGTAGAGGATTCACCCTAGTTTCATCCGTTCTATAAATGGGATTACCGATTATTTTAAATCCTGCATAGCCACGGCATCCATATCGTTGAACATTTGATTTTCGCCAGCCATGCCCCAAATGAATGTATAGTTGTTCGTGCCAACACCGCTGTGAATGGACCAGCTTGGTGAAATAACTGCTTGCTCATTACGCATAACTACGTGACGAGTTTGTTGCGGCTCACCCATCATGTGGAAGACAACAGCATCTTCTGGCATATCAAAATAGAAGTAAACCTCAGAACGACGGTTGTGCGTATGTGTTGGCATCGTGTTCCACATGTTGCCTGGTTTCAAAAGTGTCATACCCATGACGAGTTGACAGCTTTGAATGCCATCTAAGTGGATGTATTTATAAATCGTACGCTCATTGGATGTGTTGATGCTGCCTAGGTGTGTAGGCGTCGCTTCGCTAATCGCAACTTTTACCGTTGGGTACGTTGTGTGAGCTGGTGTGGAGTTGAAATAGAACTTAGCTGGGTTTGCTGCATCATCGCTTGCGAATGAAATTTCTTTGGAGCCAAGACCGACGTAGATGCAGTCTTTGGAATCCATCGTGTACACAGTGCCATCGACAGTGATTGTACCTCTTGCTCCAACATTGATGATGCCGATTTCACGACGCTCTAAGAAGTAGTCAGCAGCCATTTCTTTGCGGTCTGCWTGTAATTGAAGTGTTTCTGTCGTTGGCAAAACGCCACCAATAATGAAACGGTCAACGTGTGAGTAAACTAAAGTTACTTGATTCTCAGTGAATAAGGACTGAATTTGAAACTCAGCTTGTAGGCGTTCAGTGTCAAATTGTTTTACTTCATTCGGGTGTGAGGCATAGCGGATATCCATGGTTTAATTTCTCCTTAGAATTGGTTTATTTGTGTTGATATACGTTCATATAGGTTTAATTTACTTCATATCAACGATTTAGGCAAGGAGTTCTTGTGTGCTTTTCAGGAAATTTGGGAAGTTGTGAATAAAGTAAGCAGAATGTGTACAAAACAAGCAAACGGACGAATTTTTTAGGAAGTTAAGAACGAGGAGGTACATTTAAATGGACAAAAGTCACTATTTTGATCGAGTATGCAATGATACAATTCCAACCCAACCAGATGAGGAAGATACAACACCAACGGATATGCTAAGTGATGCTATTGCAGAAATTATGGATAATTTAAGCCATCCATTTTCGGATGATGATGTCACGGATCGAGACTAAAGTAGTAAACTAATCCCTACACCTAGTCCCTTCTTATGGAAGGGATTTTCTTTTTGACGACTGGGGAGTACAATGACCATGAGAACGGATGGAAAGGAGCTCCTGATGCCACACACGACAAATCTGTTTCCAACTTTATTGACGGAGCACCCCTGCCAACCGCAGGTGGTTGCTTATTATTTTAAACAATGGCAAGGCTTTCATATGCCCTTTCACCGTCATGATGCGATAGAGATCATGTATACGATACAAGGCTTTTGCGAAGTAGAGATCCAGCTTTCTCCCACGCGATCCGAAAAGGTGAGATTGAAAAAAGGGGAGTTTATCCTGCTGGATGCGAATATTGYCCACCGTCTTATCGTTGAGGACGATGAGCCGTGTCGCATGCTTAATGTGGAATTTCGCTTCACTGCGCATCAGGGTGTGATGCCCTCGATCCAGCAGCTTGCCGCGGAAGAGAAGCAACTTTCCTCCTTATTGGAGGTCCAGACTGCTTACTTAGTGCTGCGTGATCCAGACGAAGTCTATCATGTGATGAAAAGCCTCGTGCTAGAGTTGGATAAGTCTGCTGACAAAAGTGAGACGATGATTCAATTGCTGATTGCCCAGCTGCTAATCCGAATTGCTCGTTTACGCCGTGATACCGTAAGCAGTAGTAGGG
>NZ_JBFUHL010000083.1:0-17662 GCF_056402415.1 Paenibacillus sp. P4_A9 | reverse complement strand
TATAGTGATGCTATTACAGCCATAGATAAACGGACGGACTCATCCAAGATGGTCATTTTAGATGCGGATCATTTTGTTATCGATCAGAACTACTATTATTCATTTCTCGATGAGAACAAAATAGTAAACGCCTTAAAATCAGGTGACATGGGTGGGTTGAAGGCAGAGCTGGAAGGAATCATTAGCTTGAATAAAGAACGGGGGGTCTCTTATCACTTTCTCGGGGCTTTGCTTGTCGAGTTCTTTAATACGGGAAATCGCTACATTAAGGAAAAACGACTGAGTGTTTATGATTTTCTTGATGCGAATGAACATGCTTTTTTGAGTCAAAAGGAGCTCTTACCCAGTGAGTTTGATGGAAGATTGAAACTGATCTTTGAATTTTATGAAAACATTATCACAAAGACGTTATATAAACCTGAAAGCAAATCAGGCGCGGTTGTATCATTCATAACCGATTATATTGAGAAGCATTATGAGAAGGACTTATATCTCGAGGTGATTGCAAATGAAATAGGACTGTCCGCCAAGTATGTGTCAAGAATGTTTAAAGAGTCGACGGGGACAAATATTTCGGACTATATCRGTCTTATTCGGATTGCAAAAGCGAGAGAATTGTTAGCGAATACAGATTTAAAAATTAGCGAAATCGCAGATCAGATTGGCATATTCAGTCGTACAACCTTTTTACGTCTGTTCAAAAAGTATGAAGGCATTTCGCCGAATGAATATCGTAGTAGCCATGGAAACAAGCAGAAATAGGCTGTAAATGGATGATTGAATCATGAGGGATAAATGACTCAGCACGATTAATGTGGAATAACGGTTCATCGCATGCTATTTTGGTTCTTTCAAAGAGAGTCTGCTAGCCTATAAAATAAAATTGCCAGAAACAAATCCAGATTTATTAAGGAGGAACAACATGGTTATTCATAAAAAAGGAATGTTAACCGCCTGCTGTTCAATTGCCTTAGTGGGAAGTTTATTGGCAGGTTGTAGTACGGCAAATACATCATCGGTTCCTGCCAAACGCATAACGCTTTCATGGATGAGATATGAGCATTCTTCGCAAGCGTTAGATGTAAATTCKACCATTGTTCAAGAAATTAAAAAAAGAAAAAATGTGAAGCTTGAATTACAAAGTGTCCCACAAAGTAATTATGAGGATAAGAAGAAAACTCTAATTGCTACAAACTCTATACCCGATGTGATGATGGTTAATCAAAATGATCTTTCGAACTATGCGGATTCGAATATTTTCCTAGATCTCACCCCTTATCTAGATAAAATGCCGAATTTTCAAAAGCTTATTCAACAGAAGCATGAAATCAATAAGACAAAAGTTGATGGCAAGTTATATGGCTTTCCGCTCTTAACCAAATGGAGCTTGCAGTCTGGTCAGCTTCCGATGATTCGTGTAGATCTGTTGACAAAGCTTAACTTAAAAACCCCAACGACCTATGATGAACTCTATCAGGTACTCAAAAAGCTTAAAGAAGCGTATCCAGACTCTTATCCGTTTACTAGCCGTGCAGCAAATGGTAAAACGGGAACAGAAAATTTGATCAATCAAATTGCTTTCGGTTTTGGTAGTGGATATACCAATATTACAGGCACGAAGGTATATTTTGAGCATGCTACAAAGCAATATAAATTTGGTCCATTTTCACCTGAATTTAAAGATGCTATTACCTTCCTTCATAAGCTCTATAAAGAAAAACTTCTTGATCCGGATTATTCCGTAGCAACCTCACAAACATGGGTGGAAAAATTAAGTACGGGAAAATCTTTCTTTTACCAAGATAACAATGGTTTCGGTGCAAACTTTAATAAAGCACTTCAGGCTAAAGAGCCAGATGCCAAGTTCGAATTGTTACCTGTCATGGCCAGTGATAAGGGGGTTAAACGTAACAACGTATATCAACTTGATCATCTGGGTGAAATGTATGCAATAAGCTCCAAAGTGAAGAATCCTGAAGAAGTTATCAAGTTTATCGACTGGATGTATGGAGACGAGGGGACAAATCTGACAAGCTTTGGTGTAGAGAATGTTGACTATACACTTGCTAATGGCGAATATAAGATTTCTGACGCGACGCAAGCGAAGTTTAAGGATAAACAAGATCCTTTCCGGGCGATGCAGTCTGCACTTGGAACCGGTTACCTTGGGTTAGCACTTCATTCTGACGACCATCCTCTGGTTCCTTCTTCCGCACCGGAACTAATTAAGTGGTCTGAAAAGGCAATCAAGGATCTTGCTGATGGTATTAATTTCAGAGAAGTCAATGATCCTCCATTTAATAAAGAAGAACGAGAAAAGCTTAAACAGCTCCGCACTCAACTTGATGCGCATTTAACACTGAATATGGATAGATTCATAATCAATGACGGTGCATTGATTGATTGGGATAGTTTTATTAAACAATGCAAAGAAAAGGGCGCAACTGAAATTGAAACGATTTATAATACGGCACTCGCAAGATTAATTCAATAGCCCGTTGCTAGTAAACCGAATAAACCATTTATCCCTTTGTGAAAAAGTACTTATACAAGGTGCTTACCTAAGTTTCACAAATGGGATGAACGGTGACAATTCGTTGTATTTATATTACAAAAATCGATAATCCTAAGGAGTTGGTGTGTAATGAATACGAAATTAGATGTCAAACGCTATGCGATTGGTGTTGATTATGGAACGGAATCTGGCAGGGTGCTCCTCGTAGATATCGAAAATGGGGAAGAAATAGCGACGCATGTGACACCTTACCCTCATGGTGTGATTGATGAGCATTTGCCGAATTCTGGGAGGGTATTGGATGCCAATTGGGCTCTTCAACACCCAGACGACTATATGGAGGTCTTGAGAAATTCGGTGCCTGCCGCAATACGCAGCTCGGGTATTGATCCGAAGCAAGTTGTCGGAATCGGAATTGATTTCACAGCATGCACGGTTCTTCCTATTGATGAAAGTGGTGTTCCTTTATGTTATCAAGAGGAGTTTCGGGATGAGCCTCATGCTTATGTCAAGCTGTGGAAACACCACGCGGCGCAGGAGGAAGCAAATCGAATTAATGAGACGGCGGAGCGCCTAGGGGCTGCCTTCTTAAGTCGGTATGGCGGCAAAACATCCTCTGAATGGATGGTGGCTAAGGCGTGGCAGATGCTGAATGAAGCGCCCGCGATTTATGATAAAGCGCACCGATTGATGGAAGCGGCGGATTGGGTTGTTCTACAGCTAACGTCTAATTCAATTCGAAGCAGCTGCTGTGCGGGTTATAAAGCATTATGGCATAAGACAGAGGGCTATCCGTCGAAGGACTTTTTTAGAGCCTTGGATCCAAGGCTTGAAACATTCGTCGAGACCAAATTGCAGGGTGACATCTGTACGCTTGGCTCAAGAGCGGGTGAACTGACTGCTGAAGCAGCTGAGATGATGGGGCTTCATCCTGGAACGGCGGTAGCTGTCGGTATCATTGACGCACATGCAGGTGTTGCGGGCTCAGGGGCGGTACACGCAGGTCAAATGGTGATGGCGATGGGAACTTCCTTATGTCATATGCTGCTTAGTGATAAGGAAATACATGCTGAAGGCATTTGCGGAGTCGTAGAGGATGGGATTGTTCCTGGGTTGTTTGGCTATGAAGCGGGACAACCGGCAGTCGGTGATTTATTTGGTTGGTTTGTTGAGCAGGGTGTACCAGGTTATGTGAAGGATGAAGCTAACAAAGAAGGTATCAGCGTACATGGATATTTGGAAAAGTTAGCAGCTGAATTGAAGCCTGGTAAGAGCGGTTTACTTGCCTTGGATTGGTGGAACGGCAACCGTTCGGTGCTCGTCGATGCAGACTTAAGTGGAATGATGGTTGGTATGACCTTGCAGACGAAGCCGGAAGAAATATATCGTTCTCTATTGGAGGCTACGGCCTTTGGTACGCGAAAAATCATTGAGACGTTTGAGCAAGCTGGTGTTAAGGTGAGCGAACTGATTGCTTGCGGTGGTCTGCCTCAACGCAATCAGCTGCTTATGCAAATATTTGCTGACGTGACCGGACGTGAGATCAAGATAGCCGATTCAACGCAAACTACGGCACTCGGTGCGGCTGTTTTTGGTGCAGTTGCTGCGGGTACTGAACGCGGCGGTTACGCAAGTATTGTGGAAGCGGCGTCGCGTATGACAAGCGTTCGTGTAGAAAGCTATAAGCCAATCATCGAACATAGCCATGTTTATGATGAGTTGTACCTTGAATATAACCGTCTACATGAGTTATTCGGCCGGGGTGGCAATGATGTGATGAAGGCATTGAAGCGGATTCAGCTAGGAGGCACAGCTAAATGAATGCTATTTTGCAGCAAATGACAACTCGCTATCCAGAGTTAAGAGATTGTGTGCCAGATATTGAATTGAGCTTTCAACTTTTATTCCATGCCTTTCATCAAAATGGCAAGCTGCTATTATGTGGAAATGGTGGAAGTGCAGCAGATTGCGAGCATGTTGTAGGAGAATTGATGAAGGGATTCATGTCCAAACGGCCACTGTCCTCAGCGATCACCTCTCAATTTGAGCGTGAATTTCCGGGAGAAGGTACTGGTATTGCCGAAAAGCTCCAAGGCGCGCTGCCAGCGATTTCACTCGTTAGTCACACAGCTTTGATAAGTGCTTATGCCAATGACGTTTCTCCGGAAATGATTTTTGCTCAGCAAGTGTATGGCTATGGACGTCCAGGGGATGTATTAATTGCTTTTAGTACCTCGGGTAACTCTCATAATGTACTTCGTGCTTTGCAAGTTGCCAGGGTGAAAGGTATGAAAACCATTGGTTTCACTGGTCATAGTGGAGGTAAATTGAAATCGCTTTGCGATGTAGCCATATGTGTGCCTTGGGAAGAAACATTGGATATCCAAGAGAGACATCTGCCGATCTATCATGCGTTATGCAGAATGCTGGAGGAGGCGTTCTTTCCCTCATGACAATGCTGGCAGCGATCGATATTGGTGGAACCAAATGTGCGGTGAGTTTAGGTGTTGTGGAACAAGATCGAGTCGTTATTTTGGAAAAAATAAGCTTCAAGACTCCATCTAAGCCGAAAGTTGCAATGGATGATATCACAGCAGCTCTAGAGACTGTACTATCTAGGCATACTGAGCAGACACCTGCGGCGCTCGGTATCAGCTGCGGTGGACCTTTGAACAGCCGAGCTGGGCTCATTCTCTCGCCTCCGAATCTGCCAGACTGGGATCATATTGACGTGATCACTCCATTTCGCACGCGTTTCGGAATTCCTGTCGGCTTACAGAATGATGCGAATGCGTGTGCATTAGCCGAGTGGCGTTTTGGAGCGGGGAAAGGCTGTCAAAACATCATTTTTCTTACCTTCGGTACGGGTATGGGGGCAGGGCTTATTCTTAATGGGCAGCTTTATTCGGGAACGAATGATATGGCCGGTGAAGTGGGGCATGTTCGTTTAGAAGCTGATGGACCATTGGGATATGGAAAGAAGGGCTCATTTGAAGGTTTCTGCAGCGGCGGAGGTATCGCGAAGCTCGCGCAAACGATGACGATAAAAGCTATGCAAGAAGGAAAGGCTCCTTCCTTTTGTAAACATATGAACGATTTGGCCGGTCTGTCTGCTGAAAAGGTAGGAAAGGCTGCGCAAGATGGGGACCCATTGGCTCAGGAAGTATTTCATCTGGTAGGTCGACGATTAGGACAGGGACTTGCTATGCTGGTAGATGTACTCAATCCGGAAAGAATCGTGATTGGTAGTATCTATGGGCGGCAGCAAGAGCTGCTTGAGCCAATTGTCATGGCCACATTGAGACAGGAAGCCTTATCTTTGTCCCTGGATGTATGTGAGATTGTGCCTGCTGGATTGGGTGAGCAAGTTGGAGATTATGCAGGATTATCTGTTGCAATGGAAATGTTTGAAAAAAGGGCAGGAAATTGACGGCAGACGGGCTGTCAGTTCGAAAAGCTGGATTGCCGCCGCAGAAGTTTCGCAAAACTTTTTTGTGACCACAATAGCAATAAGTTTTCGGTTGCCGAAAACTTATTGCTATTTTTTGCCTGTCGCCATACTTTCACCATGTTCGTTCGTATCGAAATAAGCGAAGATAGCTTTAGAAGAGAAACGGAGGTTAACCAAATGGATATGAAAACAATCATACACGGCGGTAATCATTACGAAATGGATCTAGAGCATGGCAATCTTCATGTGTTTGCTAACCCGGATGTGTTCCAATCCTTTGAAAACAAAGTATTCGAAATGGCAGATAATAACCTGCGGATTCCGCGTAATATGCATATGAGCTACACCCCTGACGCCCATGTTGGTATTGGTACTTGCATTGGGACAACGGCAGTTTGGAGCATGAAGGACGGGTTCGTTTCCCCTTCCATTGTTGGTGTGGACATCGGCTGTGGCATGCGCGTGCACACGACATCTCTGCATAAACGTGATATTCAAGACAAGGGCGTTCGTCGCGCATTAATCAAAGCGATCGAGAACTATGTCCCAACCAATGAGCGTACAAATACGAATTATTCAGATATCGATATCATGGATGTCGTTCAAAACGGGTTAAAAGGACTTCCTGAGAAATACGTTCCGAATGAACAATGGCTTACACATGTCGAAGAGTCTACGTTCAAGTTTGATCAGGACTACCTTGAAAATTTGCCAGCAAAAATCCGTAAATATGCCCATGGGCAGCTAGGGTCACTTGGTGGCGGGAACCATTTTATAGAGATTCAGTATCTAGAAGTGGCAGAGGCTCATAAGGATTTGGCGGCAAAATGGGGCTTGTTCGACGGTCAGGTTGTCGTCATGATTCACTCGGGTTCTCGTGCATGGGGCGCCATGTTGGGTCAAGAATTCACCAAGGTTTTCAGAGAAGCAATGAACAGTTGGGGTGTCGTGAATCCAGATCGGAATCTCTTATATGCGCCAATTGCAAGTCATGAAGGGCAGACTTACATAAATCTCATGTACTCCGCTCTCAACTTTGCAGTAAGTAATCGACATATGATTGCCTTCGGTGTTCAAGAAGCGTTCCGAGAAGTATTTGGCGAAGACCTGGAAATGCCTGTCTTGTATGACCTCATGCATAATTATGCGCTCAAGGAATTTCATCGCAATCAACCTATGCTCGTGCATCGGAAGGGAGCCACAAGAGCGCTGCCGCCAGGTCATTTCCTGAATACAGCTGCCTATAAAGAAACGGGCCATCCGGCATTAATCCCCGGTTCGATGGGAACCTCATCCTACATTATGGTGGGGCGAGACGAAGGGCTGAAAAACTTCTACTCTATTTGTCACGGAGCGGGCAGAGCGAGATCACGGAAAGCTACCAAGGAGCTTGTCACTGTCGATCAATTCGCACAATCGATGAAAGTTGGAACGGATGATGAGATTCTCGTTAATCATCGTTCCTTGCAAACCATTCTTGATGAATGTCCGCAAGCCTATAAAGACGTGGATCAGATTATTGATAGTGTTGTGGGTGCATCGTTAGCTGATGTGGTGGCGACTTGTAAGCCGATGGTTACGATTAAAGGTGTTTAAGAATTTGTAGTGATGATAGACGTCAAAGKACGTATAATCATAAATTTGAATGTATGTACGGATGACTTTACCTAGGCTAGGATTTCAAATAGTCCGGCAGTGCGCACACATTTCTATGTGTTTGTATACTGTAATGTTCATTTCGGCGTACATTCCCCTGGTGCAGGGGTTCGAATCCCCATTTAAGCAAAAATATATCCTAATTGATCGTGTACTGGAGTCTACTGTGGCTTTCAAATTGCACACCGCGCTATGGCTATGCAGTCTGCCGATACCGATTGCAAGAATGCTTAAAACCTTTTGTTATTAACGGGAAGATAGACGGTTTACTAGTGAAAACCCAACATCTCCAACTAGTTTCAAATGGCGTTTATTCATTACTTGCATTCTTAAGCAGAACTCCGCCTTAATCGCAGGAAGACTCCAGATACGTGATCTACCATTCAAGGAGGTTTAACATGTTTAAAAGAGTGACGATACAAAATGACGAGCGAGGACTTCTTTTTCGTAAAGGCAGCTACTATAAAAGCTTACAACCTGGCACGTATCGGCTATCGCCATTTTCGGATGATACTGTTGAGATTTTAAATATCATGCACCCTTTTCATATAAAAGGGAAAGATCTTCAATTGTTTTTGCATGACGAAATACTTATCAAAGAGCTGGATATTAGGCATGTTCAAGACAATGAATATGTGCTGCATTATGAAAATGGCAAATTCGTTGGATTGTTGACAGCTGGAAGCTATGCCTTTTGGAATGTTTTGAAAGAGCACACCTATCTTCGAGCAGATATACGTAATCCTGAATTACCCAATGAAATTGATCCAGCTATCATTCCTAAGCTCATTGGTTACTATCAAACCATTGATGTGGCAAGTCACGAAAGCGGAGCTTTGTTTTATAACCATGTTATGCAAAAGGAGCTTGCGCYCGGCAAATATCATTTCTGGAAGGGACCTATAGGCGTCTCTGTGAAAACTGTCGACCTCCGTCAACAGCAAATGGATATGACAGGGCAAGAAATGATGACAGAGGATAAGGTAACACTGCGACTTAACTTTGTGTGCCAATATCGCATTGTGAATCCACTTCGAGCGCTTGAAATCAAGTCGTTTGAAGACCAAATGTACATTCAACTGCAGCTTGTATTACGTGAGTATGTGGGTACTTTGAGATTAGATGATTTGCTGAAAATGAAACAAGAAATCACCACCTACGTTTTGTCCCGCTTGAATGAGAAAAGTCTAGATTATGGCGTACAGTTCTTGTCCGCAGGTGTGAAGGATATTATTTTGCCGGGTGATATGAAGGACATCCTGAATACGGTCTTGTTGGCTGAGAAGAAAGCGCAAGCCAACCTCATTACGCGGCGCGAGGAGACTGCTTCTACGAGAAGCTTGTTGAATACGGCTAAGCTTATGGATGAGAACCAAACCTTGTTTCGGCTGAAGGAGCTTGAGTTCCTGGAGAAGATTTGTGAGAAAATCGGGACGATTTCTTTTAATGGCGGAGGCAACTTATTAGAGCAGTTGAACTCATTTGTTGGAGATAAAAACATGTCTAAGAATTGATAAATGCAGTACATATCATCGGTCTCGGTCTCAACCGGACTTGTGACGAATACGTTGGTACTCTTAGAGTAAGCCTAGTTAAATTTGAGATGATTAAGCCGTAGATGATGTTGGTCTTTGGCTTTTTTGCGTCCAGCAGAGCAGGTCTGTGATTTTTTATATTGTATTTACAGTCCATCTTCGCTATAATGAATCGTGTACGATATATGAATATGATGAGCGGTGAATATATGAAAAAAGGTTTAAATCGTTATGTGTTGACGGAAGAAATCTATACGATTCTGAAGGGCCAGATTCTGAACCATGAGATTGCGCCTGGCGATAAAATCAATATTGATCAATTGGCTCGTGATTTAGAGGTTAGCAATATTCCAATTCGCGAAGCGTTATCCCGATTGGCGGCGGAAGGATTGGTCGATACGGTGCCATTCAAGGGCATGTATGTGGCCCAAATGTCTTTGCAAGAGTTAGATGAAATGTTCGAGATTCGTATGGAATTGGAATGCTTAGCGATTCGAAAAGCTGGCTTACAAATTCCAACAGATCGTCTGGAACGGCTGGAGCTTGATATGCAGAAATGGTCCAACGTGGAGATAGCCGATAGCGAAGCAAGAATTCATTTTATTGCTGAGATGAATCGAAGCTTACATGGTTTGATTCTGGAATACTGCAACAATCAATCCTTAAAGAACCTGATTGATATGTACATTGAGAAAATTCAAAGGTACTTGTCGCTTTATCAAAAAGAACTAGAACAGCAGCTAATCCATGACGAGTGGGAGGAGCATATGGGTATCCTCAGTTGTTTGATCGAAAGAGACATCCCATCAGCAGAACAAGCTTTGAAGAAGCATCTGGAAAAATCATACCAACGAACAAGGGAGTTCTTTGTATGATTCTCTTTAATTAAAATCATACACGATACACTATTTTACAGGGAGGCATTCTAAAATGAATTTATCTGGTAAAACGGCAATTGTGACCGGAGGCTCATCAGGGATCGGCGAAGCTATCGTACGCTTATTTGTTGCCCATGGAGCGAATGTGGTCATTGCAAATCGGAACGAGAACGATGCTGCTCGGATTATAGACGAATTGGAATCCCAAGGAGCCAACGTCTTGGCTGTTAAAACTGACGTATCCAAGGAAGAAGATGTTCAGAGGCTTATGGAGCAAACGATAAAACGATTTGGACAGATCGATATCGTTGTTAATAATGCGGCAGCTATAATGCCTAAATTTTTGGAAGAGTTTCAAGTGGAAGAATGGGATCATATTTTCAATGTTAATTTAAAAAGTGTATTTCTGATGATTAAGTATTCGATTGCGGAATTAAAGAAAACACGCGGTTCCATCGTCAACTTGTCATCTCTAAACGGCTTGATCGGGCAAAAAATGAATCCTGTATATGCAGCGACTAAAGGCGGAATGAACGCTATGACGAAAGCGCTAGCATTGGATTATGCTCCTTATGGTGTACGTGTGAATAGTATATGTCCGGCTGGCGTATCTACACCATTGTTGGACAAATGGATTCAGCAGCAAGATGATCCGCAAGCAACCGTGCAAGCGTTGAATGACATGCATGCTCTAGGAAGGCCTGCCACTTCCGAAGAAGTGGCGCAGGTTGCTCTATTTCTAGCCAGCGATGCGTCTGGTTTCGTTACAGGTGTTGCTCTTCCCGTTGATGGCGGAGCTTCGCTTGGTTACTAATAGCTAAAGATCATACATTATAAGGAGATGACTGAAATGAAAATTACTAAAGTAGAAAGTTTTGTTTTGCACGTGCCGATTACACCACCAATTACAGATGCGATTAATATCGCAACACACTGGGGCTTAGCAGGTGTTCGTATCTTTACGGACGAAGGTTTTGTCGGATATGGTTACACAGGAACGTGTGCCCATGGTGATGATATGATCGTGGATACAATTGATAAATACTATGCACCGCTGCTGATCGGCAAAGATCCATTTATGGTTAGAGAGCTATGGAATGACATGCGTTTTGGTAAAATGCACTGGATTGGCCGATCTGGCGTAACGCACATGGCACTTGCAGCTGTCGATATTGCGATTTGGGACATCATGGCAAAATCCGCTAACAAACCGCTGTGGCAGTTCCTTGGTGGAGCTAAATCACAACCGATTAAAGCTTATAATACGAATGGCGGTTGGTTGAACTGGTCGCAAGAGCGTTTGGTTAAAGATTGTGCTGAAATCGTGGAGTCAGGCTTTACGGGTGTGAAAATCAAAGTCGGTAAACCAGATTCACGTGAGGATTATGATCGTTGTAAGGCAGTAAGAAAAGCGATCGGTGACGATGTCATCTTTATGATTGACGTCAATCAACAGTGGAATATTAATACCGCAATGACGTGGGGTAAAAAGCTTGAAGAATTCGATTTGTTCTGGCTGGAAGAGCCATTGAATCCGGATGACATCATGGGTCACAAAAAGCTCGCGGATGCGCTAAATGTTCCGATTGCTCTTGGGGAGCACGTATATAACAAATATGCGTTCAGAGATTATATTCACCAAGGCGCCATTGAATATTGCCAAGTAGACGTAACGCGTGTCGGTGGAATCACAGAATGGCTGCAGGTAGCTGGCCTCGCTGCTTCCTATGATGTGCCAATCTGTCCGCATGTTGGAGATATGGGTCAAATTCACTTACACCTAGTGGCATCTACGCCAGGCGCAATTATGCTTGAGTACATCCCGTGGATTCGTCATATTTTTGAAGAGCCAGCTACGGTGGTAAATGGTCACTATGTATTGCCTCAAATGCCAGGTGCTTCAACAACTATACTTCCAAGATATTTTGAAGAATATCGGATTAGATAATCGTTTATTATTCGTACTAATTTTAGGGCAGAGAGCAATATTCTCTGTCCTTTACTTGATTACATGAGCGCCTGCTTTCATTATTCCAGGTCAACCATTAGAATGGATATAAACGCTGGGAGGTCCTTAGATGAAACGATATGGAAGTGTTATCCATGTAAAGGAAGAAAAACTGCAGGAATATAAAGAGTTGCATGCAGCTGTCTGGCCCGATGTTTTGGCTAAGTTGAAGCAGTGCCAAATCCAGAACTATTCCATTTACTACAGAGATGGTTACCTATTCAGTTATTTCGAGTATACGGGAGACGACTTTGCGGCTGATATGGCCAAGATGGCAGCAGATCCGCAAACGCAGGCGTGGTGGAAACTGACAGATCCGTGTCAGTATAAAGTGGAGTCCGCGTCTGAAAACGAATGGTGGGCATCCATGGAAGAAGTATTTCATATGGACTAATGGAAGATATGAATTCCTAGGGAGGAACGTATAAATGAAAATAGACGCTCATCAACATTATTGGCAACTTTCGCGAGGCGATTACGGATGGCTTACTCCGGAGCTTCAGGTTTTGTATAGAGACTTTTTGCCTGGCGATTTGGAAGCGATTTTACGCGAACACGGATTTGATAAGTCAATCGTCGTTCAAGCGGCGGCAACCACAGAGGAAACAGAATTTCTATTGGGATTAGCTGAACGGTTTGAGTCAATTGCTGGCGTTGTCGGATGGCTGGATTTTGAAAGCGATCAATTTGAACAACAGCTGGAGAGGTTTCTGGAACATCCGAAGTTTATCGGCGTACGTATCATGCTTCAGAGCATTGAAGACCCCGAATATGTCCTGCAACCGCATATCGTTGATCGGCTTTGGATGCTGGCGGATCGGGATTTTCCAGTAGATTTACTTGTAAAGGAACAGCAGCTTTCTGCTATTGCGAAGCTAGTGAAGGCCATTCCACATTTGCGTGGTGTCATCGATCATATCGGCAAGCCCAATATCGCAGGTGGCGAACTTAACTTATGGGCGAAGTGGATGGAAGAGATCGCATCAAATCCGAATATCTATTGTAAATTGTCGGGGATGGTCACGGAAGCTGATCATCAGCAATGGACTTCCGGTGATTTTGAAGCGTACATTCTTCATGTCATTCAAGTATTCGGAAGTAAACGGCTATTATATGGCAGTGACTGGCCCGTATGTTTATTGGCTGCTTCTTATTCGCAGGTAGTTGAGGTTGTGAATAGCTCTTTGTCGAACCTGACAGTTGAAGAGAGGAAAGACATCTTTGGCCATAATGCGATAAGCTTTTATAAGCTTTAATTGAGTCGTCCATAATAATAAAAACGAACAGCAGCCGATCCGAAGGCTGCTGTTCGTTTTCATTTCGCTATTGTGAAATTTCCTGAATTTCACTCACTTTGGACTTTAGACGATACTCGGTGGGTGTAGTYCCAAAACGTTTCTTGAATAAGGTGAAAAAATGCTTTTTATTTTCCCAACCAATTTTCTCAATGACTTCATCCACATTCAGAGGGGTTTGTTTAAGCAATTCCGCAGCCTTAACAAGTCGGACTTCCGAAATATAATCAGCAATCGACCGAGAAGAATGTTCCCGGAACAGCTTTCCTAGATAAGCTGGAGTTAACTTGAATTGCTCAGCCACTAAGTTAGAAGACAGGAGCTTATCCATATAATTAGCTTCAATAAATCGGATCGCATTGGAGACGACGATGTCAGATTTTTCATTTCGGTTTTGCTCAATTTTACCTACAATCATACCGATAAGCGAAATGAATTCCTCATAAATCTGTTCAAAGGTTTCTAAAGATTTGATTTTGTTGTCAAAGGAAACGAAATCAAGTCCGAAAGAGATCGTACCATTTTTCTCCATTAGGTTTACGGTATTAAAGATGCTGGAGGACAAATATGACAATGTAAACATGATGTTGTTGTAACTACAATGTTCTAATTCTAAGATCAATTGCCAGTAAGCGGTTGTAGCCTCATCCAATTTACCTTTTTGAATATTTTCCAGGAAATGATTGACGGAAGCAGTATTAATATTGAAATTGGACCATTGGATACTTTTCATTGCATGCTGTGTTAGGATACAGGAATGACCGTATTTCATGCGATAATTGGAAAGCTCGAGCGTTTGCTCGTAAAGCGTGCGTACTTCCATGATCGTGGTTATGGGTTCGCTTATAAATGCGGAAACACTTGTCGAGCAATATTTGGTATAAACATGCGTAATTTCTTGAACAAAATTCATTAAGCGATTCAGTTCAGGATATGAATTGCTTTCGCTATCTTGATATCCATCCATATTAAGCAACGTGACGATTTGATCATTTCCGGCATCAATCGTTTCGCATGGAAAATGAGGATGAATAATTTCGTCTACGATATTAAGCAACGAGTATTTCAATAACGATTGATCTTTCAAACTATAATTGGCATGAAAAGCAGCGTAGTTATCTATTCGGAACAAGATTAATGCGATGCTGCTTCTGGGATTAAGTTGAATATTATGCTGATTGAACACAGTGTCATAATCCGTATCTTTGGCATTTTTGCTTAGTAGTAGATCCTTCAAAACCTTTTGTTTCAGCGTGTATAAGTTTGTTTTTCTGAAATCTTCAAGCGTGGTTAGCTTACTATGGGCCGATTCAATCGAATTGGTCATAAATTCGAATTCGCCATGATCGTCCTGATTAGATATCGAAGCCTGATTCATATTGCCAATCGTTTTACGTAGATTTCGAACGGGAGAATACAGATTTTTAGCTAATAGAAAAGCCGTAATTAAACAAATAATGAGCATGAAGAAGCCGATCGATAAGGTGATGGTCTTTACTTTATTCACTGTACCCGCAATATACTTGTACGGCGTGATATTGACCAGAATCCAAGGAGAAGATTCATAGGAGCTGTATGTAATAATAGATGAAGTGTCTCGGAAATCTGCCTTAAACACTCCCGATTTGTTCGGGGATGCTAGTATACGCGACACGAACGGTTCGCCAGACAAACTGCTGAGAAACAATTCTTTCTGTTGATCTGAATTTGCGATTACTTTCCCGGAATGATCCATAATAAGGATGTTATTTCCGTTCAAAGAATCCGTGTCTTGATAAGTAGCCAGCGAGTTGAATATCCAATTCATTCTCACATTGACGACAAGGGCATTTTTTAATTGTTTAGTTTCAGGAAAATATTCAGGAATGATATAGGAGAAAACATTCTCGAATTTCGTTGGATCCAATTCAGAAATGACTATTTTTCTAGGGATTGGAGTTAGTGACAGCAGCTTCGTTGGGTCCCTAAACATCTTATCTAGTTCAGTATCAAAAAAGTTATCTTTCCGAATGCCCGTGATCGGTCCAATGGAATAGTAGGTCTTGGTTCTGCCATTATAAACATAAGCGGAATGAATAAAGGGAGCGCTTCCAAGAGAAATATCGATGGAACGTATGCTGTTTAGCGTATCTACCATGGATATGTCTTCACTGTACATTAATTTCGCTGTATCGGGATTGTTGAAAATAGATGAAGAATACGTCTTTACATGGTTGTTGACTTGCAGCGCGTTCTGGTAAATCTGATTCATCAACTTCTCGTTAGATGAATTTAACAGTTGGATACTGTAGTTTGTAAAGTTGAAGTGCAAAAAGAGTAGTAAAGCCAACATGATCAACGTGATTAGGAAGGTGATTTTGATAAAGAGATTGTAGAAGTAAATTTGTCCTGTATGAAAGAATCGTTTCTTCATATCGTGTCTCCCCTGCTCAAAAATCTAGGTTGATACCCCTTAATTATAAGTTAAGATGACTTGAAATGGAATGAATCGGCATTAATTTGAACTCATTCGTATTATTTGAACATGGGATTTGAACCATTTCTTATTTTTTATGGCTATCTCTTCATAGGGAAGTTTTGTTAAGGTAATCACAGGAAAGAAAAACAGACATCAAGGGAAGGAGGTAAAACGGCAATGCTGCTTAGAAAGACGTGGAAAGACTTCAAGAAGAATAAAGTGTTACTGCTGTTGACATTACCTTTAGTGATTTATGTATTAATCTTCAGCTACATTCCCATGTTTGGAGTCATCGTCGCTTTCAAACGATACCAGTATAATAAAGGTATACTCGGCAGCGACTGGGTAGGCTTCAGCAATTTTAAGTTTCTATTTGGATCTTCTGATCTATGGAGAATTGTTCGGAATACACTGGGCTATAATTCGATGTTTATTATAGTAAATTTATTCGGTTCAATCCTGATCGCTCTGCTCTTGTACGAAATTACAAGCAGAAAGCTGCTTAAGACGTATCAGACGATTATGATTTATCCCCATTTCTTATCCTGGGTTGTTGTTGCTTACATGGCCTATGCGTTTCTAAATCCTAGATCGGGGATATTGAATTCATGGTTTGAATATCTAGGGTGGACATCCATAGATTGGTATAATATGTCTCGTCCTTGGGTTTTCATCTTTCCATTTGCGAATATGTGGAAAGAGGTGGGGATGGGAGCCATCATCTACCTTGCGGCACTCCTAGGTGTTGATCAGACTTACTATGAGGCAGCCAAAATCGATGGGGCAAACAAATGGCAGATTGTCACGAAGATCTCACTTCCATTCTTGTACCCGTTGATATGCATTCTGACTATCTTGGCAATCGGACATATTTTCAGTGCCGACTTTGGATTGTTCTATCAGCTTCCGATGAATTCGCCAACAATCTTCAATACAACAGATGTTATCGATACCTATATCTTTAGAGCGCTATTGGTTTCCGGAAATATCGGCATGTCAAGCGCGGCTGGGCTGGCGAAATCGGTCATCGGATTGGTACTTGTTCTAGCGACCAATGCCATTGTCCGAAGAATCAATTCGGATAATTCATTACTTTAAGCGAGGGGGGAGGATATGATTAGTCTTAAAGATTATCGTATTTCAAGGTTGCCGATTCATGTGTTTTTCCTAGCAATTTCCGTACTCTTACTTGTACCTCTATGGTCGATCGTAGCCATTTCAATGTCCAATGAATTGGATATCGTCAATCATGGTTACAGGCTAATCCCTATCAAATTGGATTTTCAAGCCTATCGCTTTATATTTGAAAATCMGTCTACCATTGTTAATGCATATAAAATTACGATTCTCATGTCGGTCACGGGTACCTTATTGTCTTTGCTCATGATCTCCATGTGCGCCTATGCGTTATCCAGAGTGGATTTCAAATATGGCAGGTTCATTACCTTCTACTTGTTTTTTACAACTTTGTTCAGTGGCGGTCTTGTTCCTTACTATATTCTAATGACGAAATTCCTTCATTTGCAGAACACCTTTGCTGCATTAATTCTCCCAGGACTGGGCAGTATTTGGTTCATGTTCCTGATGCGAACATTCTTTAAACAGCTGCCGGATTCCCTGGTGGAGTCTGCGAAAATTGACGGAGCTGGCGAGATGAGAATTTACCTAACGATGATTATTCCGCTTTCGACGCCGGTATTAGCTACAGTTGGGCTCATGACCATGCTGGGTTATTGGAATTCTTGGTTTCAAGTTCTACTATTCATCGACAAGGATTCGCTTTACACGTTGCAATACTTACTGCAGGTCATGATGAACAACATCCAGGAAATTATTAAAAATATGCAAGAAGGTGCGCAGGTTGAT
>NZ_JBFUHL010000082.1:0-17717 GCF_056402415.1 Paenibacillus sp. P4_A9 | reverse complement strand
GACTATGAATGGAACGGTCAGGCCGAGCAATTGAAACGACATATTGAACTGATGCTGCAATGTGCAATGGATGAAATCCGGCATATTCGGAATTGGGGTTCGCATAAAAATATGTTGGAATCCTTGAAACAGATCAATCAGAATTTTGCGAACGAATCGTTTTCCATGATGAACGCAGCTGAACTTGCAGGGATGTCGCCTACGTATTTCAGTAAGTCGTTCAAAGAAGAAGTAGGTGTTAGCTACACACAATATATAGCCAAATTACGAATGGACAAGGCGATCGAGCTATTGAGTGATCCGAACAATAAGGTGTACGAGGTTGCTTATGCGGTCGGCTATAATGAATATGCTCATTTTGCTAAAGTGTTCAAGAAGTATTACAAGTTTTCACCGACGGAGTACCGCCATTCCTTAGAAGGATGAGGAGGTTGGAAATGCGAACAGTGAAGCTAAACCCAAGCCATATGGAACGAATTTGCGAATTGTGGAATCGGGAGATAGGGGGCGATTTTCCGCTCCGCACTCGTCTATTGTATCAAAACAGTTTGAACCACCCGGATTTTTTATCGGAGGGTTCTTTTGTCGTTGAGGACGAATCGTCCGACATTATGGTGGGGGTTGTCATATGCAAATATCAGCGAATCGGTGTGGGTTATATTTCAATGCTGCTTGTTGATTCTCGTTATAGAAATTTAGGTATTGGCGGTACTTTGCTCAAATTGGCTGAAAAATCGTTAACTGACTTAGGAATGAGCTCTATTTCCCTAGGCGGGGATTCTGGTCATTTCTTTCCCGGAGTACCCTCCCAATACGTAGGTATGAAACGTTGGGTTGAGAATCGTGGGTTCAAGCAACGAGGAAGCACCTACGATCTGTTAGGTGATTTTCGTTGTAAGGTACTCGTAGAGAAAGATCTTGGGTCGCAAGTAACGATGTCTGTTGCTGGAGAACCAGATCGTGAAGATTTACTCGCTTTCATGAACATATACTTTCCTGGGCGTTGGGAAGAGACGACGAACCGGTATTTTGCATCAGGGGGAACAGGCAGAGAATTTGTTCTCTTGCGTAAGTCGGGTACTATTATCGGCTTTTGCCGTATTAATGATGAGAATTCCCCCATCCTGGCTGGCAATCAATTCTGGAGTCCTTGTTTTCAAGAGCCATGCGGTGGCATCGGTCCAATGGGCATAGCGGCTCCATATCGTGGGTRTGGGTACGGAAAAGCCGTTCTTCAAGCAGGTATGAGGGTTTTACAAGAAAGGAATCATCATTTAATGGTCATCGATTGGACGTCGGAGGTCGATTTCTATGCCAAAGCAGGGTTTTCTATCTGGAAAACCTACCATCTATATGCCAAAGAAGATTACTCATGAAATGACATATTTCCATATAAAATACCATCCCGATTCAGGAAAAAATAGAATAAAGTTAGGGTATCTCCCAATGGGTAAAGAGGAGGAGTACCGGTGATGAAGATGAAAGTATCCTGCCACTTAATTACGTGGGAAGAGGATTTCGTTAAAGGGATGGAGGAAGCGTCGTCTCTGGGCTTCCGTGCTTGCGAAACTTTTACAAGAATTGCACTGAAATACGAAGATCGCATTCATGAATTCAAAGCATTATTTGAGCGAAATGGTCTAGTTTTATCCGCGTTATATGGTGGGGGGCGTTTCAGCGATGCTTCGCAATTCCATGAGACAGTGGAATATAATACGCGTGTCGCTAGATTTGCCGCTCAGAACGGCAGCGATCGGATCGTACTTGGACCGCGAGGACCGCGAACAGCGGGAGGTACGACGTTAGAGGAATTAAAGACCGCCGCAAGAGCGATTAATGAATCTGCCAAACGATGCTACGATCTTGGTGTGAAAGCCTGTGTGCACCCGCATCTGAATACAGAAATTCAAGATGAAAACGAACTCGATGCCATTATGGAAATGACGGACCCGAACTTCGTCTTCTTTTGTCCGGATACAGCCCATTTAACGAAGGCAGGCATGGATCCTGTCACCGTGATGCGGCGATACAAGGATAGGATTGCTTATATGCATATCAAGGACGTGACTCCGGACGAACCGGATCGTACTCATTTTCCTGTTTTTTCCGGAGACGAGGCGCTGCCGATTTTTTGTGAACTGGGGCTTGGATCCATTGATTTCCCGGCTGTTGTTCGTCTTTTGGAGGAAATCCAATACGACGGCTGGATGACTATTGAAATTGATCAGACCACAAGCACCCCTCTGAACAGTCTGATGGTCTGCAGGGACTATGTCGAGCAAAAACTCGGCATACCCGTGAGTAACCGGATGTAGAAGAGAGGAACGAACAAACCATGATTGAATGCGGCTTATGCGAAATTGATATCACACCCCCGCTGGGGTTTGCCATTCCAGGATATTTTACACCGAGACCTGCCATTGGGATCAAAGACAATCTGTACGTCAAAGCCGTTGTAATTGGAGACGGTCATAACTTCACGGCCATAATCGTACTCGATACGATCGGTATTGAGAAGGAAGAAGTGGATGCAATCCGCAAACGGGTGACAGCGGGTACTGGAATTCCTGCATCGCATATTTTAGTTGCTGCTACACATACCCATACAGGTGGACCCATTTATCGGGATCGCGGTCCAGATGGTGATGAGTACACAGCGTATTTAATCAAAAAGGCTGCAGATGCAACAGTTTTGGCTTATGAGAACAAGCGTAAAGCCCAAATTGGTTTCGCTAAAGGCGAAGAGGACGGGATCTCGTTCAATCGTCGTTATTTTATGCGGGATGGAAGTCTTCGGACTAATCCAGGTTTTAACAATCCAGATATCCTAGAGCCGGCTGGTCCTATTGATCCAGATGTATTCGTCATTCGTTTAGATGGCGAGGACGGCAGTCCGCTTGGCGTCATAACGAATTTCGCCTGTCATCCTGACACGATAGGTGGAAAACGGTATAGCGCCGACTATCCAGGAGAAATTAGCCGTGTATTGAAAGCGGTTTACGGTAATTCGTTCGTAAGCCTTTTTCTTAACGGGGCTTGTGGGAATATTAATCATCTTGATTTTATGCATTCCTTACGACCCGAGCCTGACGCCTTTCGCCATTTGGGGAGAGTGTTAGCGGGTGAAGTTATCAAAACTAGAGAAAAAGCTGTTACGGAGAATTCGCTTCATGTAGAAGGGCGATGCGAGCTGCTTTCACTTACTGTACGCAAGCCGTCATCAGAGGATCTCCAGAAAGCTGAAGATCTGCTTCGTGCGTCAGAACACCCTGAGAATACGAAAGCAATAACGGAGGCGGACTCCTTTTTTGCCAAGCAGCTTCTCACTCTTAGTGAGCGGCAGGAAACGGAAGTATTCGTTGAAATTCAGGCGCTTCGAATTGGGGCGTCTGCAATTGCAGCCTTCCCATGTGAATTATTTGTGGAATTCGGTCACGACCTTAAACAAAGATCACCCTCCCCCCATACACTAATCGCTGCTTATGCGAACGGCGTCAACGGATATGTAGCAACCCGAGAAGCGTTCGTTCAGGGCGGATACGAGACTCGTTTAACTTCTCGAACCCGGCTAGCCCCTGACTCCGGTGAACGAATGGTCGACACGGTACTTGGGCTCTTAAAACAATTATGCGATTCGGATGGAGGAATATGAGATTGAGTAAAGCGATATTTGCCGACCAAGATTTGGAAAGCTGGGTACGCAATCAAAAAGACCCTCTTGTAAAGAGGCTTATAGAGATGGTGGCCATTCCGAGCGAAAATAAACCTCCCAATGGGAAAGAATTGCCCATGCAGCAATACCTGGAAAAGGCATTAATAGAGCTCGATTTCGATGCAGAGTTGTACGCATTATCTGGGGTTGATGGATTGAGAACACATCAGGCTTACTGGGGGGAACGCAACTATACGGATCGGCCGAATTTATATGCTTACAAAAAGGGAAAGGGCGAAGGAAGATCACTGCTATTTGCCGTTCATGCAGACGTCGTACCAGGCATTCCCGGCAAAACAGCGGAGGACCCTTTTCAACCTGTCATCATAGGGGACCGTTTGTATGGTCGCGGTTCAAATGACATGAAAGGCGGTACCGCTGCCGTCTTGCTTGCTTTTCAATATTTGCAGGAAAAAGAAATCCAATTGCTCGGCGACCTTAGCTTCGAGAGCGTAGTAGATGAAGAGATGGGCGGTGCCAACGGGACTTTGGCAGGCCGCGTTCGCGGAAACCGAGCAGACGCTGCGATCGTTCCAGAACCTACTAACATGCGGGTCTGTGACTCCCACATGGGTGGAGCTGCATGGAAGATAAGTGTTCGAGGCAAAGGCGGCATGGGCTTTGGCGGTGAAGAACTGCGAAATCCGGTCTACGGAATGGCACACCTTATACGAACTATTGAGCGTTACCAGAATGACATGCAGACGCGTAAATGTTTCGTTACACCGACTGGCGAGTCACAAAGTCCTGCGGTCGTGCTATCGATGATCCAGGCTGGGGGCTTTGAGCCTGGAATGGCAGACGGGATCCCGGAGACTTGCATGATTGAAATTTGGGTCGAATGTTTGCCAGGTGAGTCGTTCTCAGTCTTGGAGTCAGAATTTATTGGTGCGATACGTTCGTTAACTTCACAACCGGAACTGGTTGGGCTTGAAGTCGACTGGGAGTTGATCACCCGGTTTATCCCTGGAAGCCGTGCTGATACACCACTTACGAACATTTTGCTGCAGCAGGCGGAAGAGGAATGGGGTATGCCTGTTGGAGCTTACACGGCGCCATTTGCTTGTGACGCATTTATGTTCAATTGTTACTCAGACACGCCGGCTGTCATACTTGGACCGGTTGGAGAGAATGCTCATGCTCCAGACGAGTTTGTAGACATTGAAAGCTTGATCAAGCTCGCCAAAATTTATATCTCCGCCATAGTTGAATGGTGCGGAGTAGAAAGCGGGGGATAATTGCAAATGGCAAATAAGTGGGTCAAAGAAGAGATTAGCACAACCGGAGCGCCGCAAAATACGGGTCCTTATTCACAGGGGATTCGGGTAGGGAATCTTATTTACACATCAGGAGAAGGACCGTTAGATCCCTTAACGGGAGAAGTCGTGGAGGGTACGATTGAGGAGCAGACGCGGCTTGTGTTTCGTAACCTAGAAGCGATTCTTAATGCGGCGGGAGCTACTTTACAGGATGTGGTTAAAGTTACGGCACATTTGGAAGACTTAAAAGATTTTGAACGGTTTAACAGTGTATATAAAGAGCTTTTTCCAGGACCCATTCGCCCGGTTCGCACAACGGTCGGCAGTCAATTGACCGTACGTGTGGAAGTGGACGTTGTAGCTGTCATCCCGGAGGGTTAAGAATCCACAGGATAAGGATTTAACTAGGAGGACTCATAATGAGGCTTGAAGGTAAAGTAGCGATCATTACAGGTGGTTCGCTCGGTATCGGACTGGCAACAGCCGTTCGTTTCGCTAAAGAAGGCGCTAAGGTGGCGATTGCAGGTCGCAGCCTTACCGCTCTAGAAGAGGCGGCAAGCCTTATTCGACGCGAAGGCGGCGAGATTATGACGGTTCAGGTTGATGTTCAGGTGAAAAGTCAGGTTGACCGATTGGTGGACGCGGTTATCGAACGCTGGGGTGCTGTAAATATATTGGTTAACAATGCGGGCATTTGTGGAATGAGCGCATTCTTAGACATCTCAGAGGAAGATTGGGATGAGCACATGAATGTGAATTTGAAGGGTGCTTTTCTCGTCGGACAGCGAGTTGCTCGAGAAATGATGGAACGACGGACGGGTGGCTCTATCATTCATATGTCAAGCGTGAATGGCATTAACGCGGAAGCCATGCAGGCGCATTACAATGTGACAAAAGGCGGCATGAACCTGCTAAGCATGTCTATGGCGCTGGAGTTGGCACCTTACGGAATCCGGGTGAATGCGTTATGTCCAGGCTTTATTGAAACTCGACTTACAAAGTCGATGATTGACGATCCTCCGGCTATATCTGATTATGTCAAAACGATTCCGATGGGCCGAGTCGGTCAGCCGGATGAGATAGCGGATGCTGCTTTGTTTTTAGCATCAGACGAATCTCGTTACATGACCGGCCACAACCTTGTTGTGGATGGCGGCCAAGTCATCAAACTTGCGTAACGGGAGGCACGATTATGAATGAGATCTATGAACTGCCCGATGCTCTCCAAACACTCGAAACACCTAGTGTTTTCGTAGATTTGGACATCATGGAACGAAATCTCCAAAGGATGGCAGAAGCGGCTAAGACCGCTGGGGTTAAACTCCGACCTCATACAAAAACACACAAAAATTCATGGATTGCCCATAAACAGCTCCAATTAGGGGCGAATGGGATTACGGTGGCAAAGCTTAGCGAAGCAGAAGTGATGGCAAACGCTGGGATTCGAGATATCTTGATTGCCTATCCCATCGTAGGGAAGACGAAGCTTTCGCGCTTGCGCCAATTAATGCTGCGTGCGGATGTGACGGTCAGTACAGATGACCTCGAGGTAGCACGCGGATTGTCCGATCTCGGTGAGGCCATGGGCTGTAAAGTGGCGATTTACGTTGACGTTAATACGGGGTTGAATCGCTGCGGCAGAGAGCCAGGGGAAGAAACAGCGCTATTAGTGAAGGAAATGAGCCGTCTTCCCGGTTTGAAAGTTACCGGGCTCATGACGCATGCCGGAAATTCATATGGATCCAAAAGTACGGAAGAACTGCGCTCAGCAGCCAGAAACGAAGCCGAGCTGTTAGTGATGACGCAGGAGATGTTGAAGAGAGATGGGATCTATGTCGAACAAATTAGCGTGGGGTCAACGCCAACTGCTGCCTTCATAGCGGAACAAATCGGTGTAACCGAAATGCGTCCTGGTTCCTACGTGTTTAACGACGGCACACAACGGGATCTTGGCGTAGCGGGATCTGACGACTGTGCCCTCTACGTGGCAGCTACTGTTGTGAGCGCTCCGCGGGAGGGGATGGTCATCATCGATGGGGGCTCCAAGACTTTTTCCAGTGATTTAAATCCCCATCGGAAGGGCTATGGAACATTATACGGCCGTGAGGACGTAATCATTGAACGGCTAAGCGAAGAACATGGAACTGTGAGGGTTCCAGAAGGAATGAAGCTATCTGTTGGACAGCAGCTTCTGTTTCTCCCGAACCATTGCTGCACTACGACCAACATGCATGATCAGTTAATCGGCATTCGTAATGGCCGAATGGAAAGGGTGCTACATGTCGATGCGCGTGGAAAAGTACAATAATCAAGAGACTTATCCCCTTTATCTGGTACATGAACACAACACCATTTTCGAAGCTGCCCAATCAGAGAAGTTTAAGGTTGCCGATCTGGGCTTCCGAGCGAAGATTGTTAAACTCAAGGACTCAGATCACGCTATTTCATTCCGTGCCTATACAGAATCAGATAATTTTTGCCTCAATTTGCGTTATGAGTCTGTCCCTCCCGAAGCCGACGGCGAAGTCGCGCTTTTTTTCGATTTTGGCCATACGCGCAGGAAACGTCATGGGGCATTTTCGATAAAGTTTAAACAGGATGGCAGCGTGGTGTATGAGGAATTTCTGTATGAAATTGAAAGTCTGGAGATTCCTCCCGACATAGCATATTCGATTTCGACTTCGGAAGGCTTTGTAAACCTAACTTTAAGTATGCCGCTGCGGCTCTTGCGGATTGAGTCACCAGAGCAGCGAATCCTCGGTTTTAATGCGGTACGTACGCTAAAAAACGGAGATGAAACCACGCTGATTACGTGGTCGGGTATTCCAGGCGATCGGCCGACGATGGGTTTAGGGATGGGTGATTTGCTGCTGACCCGGGGGCTGTCCGAAGAGGAGATCGAGACGAGGAAGAAAAAGGTTCAAACAGATAGTACGCTCTTTTTTACGCGATGGGAGAAGTGGCAGATACCTCAAGAAATATACGGCTATGTGACGGAGAAACGTAAGGGCTTTACGGCTAGATTATCTAGAGCAGACGTTGACCAGGCTCGTGAGTCTGCAAACACGACACTTTGGGGCGGACGAGTGAAAGAAGAAATCCTGCAAATTGCAGATTACTGGGCTGCCAAAAGCGACGATGAGCTGTTCGAGTTGGTACCCGTAGGCAACCCTAGGGCACTTTCAGTTGGCCAATATTTCGGGGATCCTCTCGAAGGCGGCAAACGAACTGCTTATCAGCTTTGTCTAGAGCGGCCTTATCAATATTATAACCCTAAGACCCAAAAATGGTGGTATAACGGGATGACACTGCAAAACCCAACAACTGGCGAAGAGATCATAATGGACGATTATGGCCAAGGGTTTTTGGCACCAGAAGGATTTCCAAATCCTGGTGTAAGGTATATGTTTACGGCATCGTACCGTCTATTCATCCTATCCATGTTGATGGGAAATCCGTATTGCGCCGTATTGGAGGATAAAAATGTCTGCGAAGAGACGACCGGCATGCAAAACTCTGGTGCGATTAATAACTTGKCTTATGCTTACTTGCTGACTGGGGATAAGAAATATGCCTTCAAAGCTTTACTGCTAATTGGGCGAATTGCCGAGCTGGTGCCGTATATGAACGGCAACTATGGATCTGGCTATTACGATACTGTGCAAATATCCGAGCCGACAACGACGGAATCCCACTGGCTTTCTAATTTTTTTGAAGCAGCAGACCTGCTTTATGACGCTGCAGAAGAGTTTCGTCCTGACTTAGAACACTTTTTTGCATCCAAACCCGATGCAGAAAATAAGAAGAGAACTATTCCATTCCATGTGAACACCGCTGTCCACGAAATGATTCCTTACATTCTGTACAGTTGCGAAATTGAGAAAACTCGCGATGCCGACTGGTCTCTGCGTTGGATATATTTACAGTTGCTTATCGCCTCGTATATGGGTAGCGGCAAGCTTATGCATCATATTTTGTATGGTGGAAAATATAGCTTGGAATCGAAGTTTCGTAATAACTTTTTCCGAGATGGCCGTTATATTTACGATTCATTGGGCTATATGGCAGCCATTTGCGAGCAAGTGTCCATGATGGCAAACAACAACTACGGGTTCACGGATGAGGAGCATTTTCTAAACGGAATCGATCTTTTTGAAGACTCGAATTTCAGTCTGAAGCAGGTGATCGGACTTTTTGCGAAGCTGCGTTCGGGAAGCCTGATTCCTATGTTTGGCGACACACTTGCGGATAATGTGGAGCCGATCTCTGAAGATCGTAGGAAAGGCAAAATCACATATACACCTTCCTATGAAATCATTTACCGCCGTTCGCCATCGCTTCGTTCGGTCATAGGCGGGCTTTTATCCCGATATGAACAGGAGGAGTTAACCGCTTACCGCCTCCGGAGTGTTCGAGATACGAACAATAAGCACTCTTTATTACTGCTTGCTACAGCGGCCGAGTGGGAGGAATACCAGCAATATGAGGCGAAGTCCGATCAACTTCAACCTTCTTTCCTTCTGCAAGACTCTGAAACGAGTATGTTCCGAGTAGGTACGAATGCTCACAATTGCAAGCATGTGATGCTGTATGGACAGCCGACCGCAGGACACCATCATGGTGATAAGCTGGGTTTGTGGATTGGAGGCTACGGGTATCATCTGCAAGCCTCAGGCGGAAGATATCCGTTCACGTGGCTCAGTCCCAAATATGAGGCATGGGAAACACATGCGGCCGCTTGTACTGTTGCTATAGTCGATGGTAAGGATCAGATGCATTCCTATTCACGCCAAAAAAGCCACTACGAGGGTCATATACTCCAAATGGCGGGACTTGATAATACAACTGCTTATCCGGGAACGCTTTACGAGCGTTGGTGTTGGATCGTTCAAGCTCCTGATCAGGAGAACGCTTATATTGTTGATTTTAATGGCTTATCGGGCGGGAAAACGTTCGATTATAATACGGTAGGAATGGACTGTACGCCAGAATCCATACGATTCGAAGGTATCGAGGAATCAGAGTGGATGCCGATGGAAGGCACACTAGCTGGTTCGGATGTTCCTTTATACAGCAAGCCTGGCTACGGATGGATGAAAGCTTTGCGCAAGGTTAAGTTGAATCGACCCGTTTCCTGGACATTCCCTTATGGTGCTGCGTCCTTGAAAATTCATACAGTTCCAAAAGGGGAACAGCGCGAACTCATCCTATGCCTCGGAGAAAAGGGCGGGGAGGAAATGCGGAAATCCCGTTGGGAACCCTATGTTTTATGGCGGGACGAAGACAATTTGGACGCTGCGACTCATTCAGCAGGTTTTATTAGCGTGTTGGAGCCGTTCGAGGGAACGACGTTCCTGCAAGCTGTTCATCCGCTGATGCCAGCCCTGGAATCAGCCCCTCATCACCCTATGTCAACCGGCATGGAGATTCGGTATGAGGACGGTATTCATCGGGATATTATACTCAGTTCTTATACGGAAGGGGAAACAGTTCGTTACTGTGATTCCCAAGGACGAATGATTGAAACGGATGCCAAGGCATTGGTGCTACGCTATCGGGATAACCGCCTTGTTCAACTTGAAGCGGTACGATACTCCCTAATCCGAACAGCGGAGGGAGAGTGGTCGGCGGATGCTTCAACCTATAGAGGGGTTGTAAAAGAGGTGGATGCAGATACTCGAACCATTGGAGTTGAGCTCGATCAAGTTGACGAGAACTTGAAACATGCGTTTCAAGGGCAGGCTGCGCTAATTGACTCTGCGGATTACTTGAAGCCATCTGCTTACTACCTGTTAGATCCGCAAATTGACGGACGCTCTCTGAAGTTTCGCTCAGACATGACGCTCATTAAATTGGAAGAAGGTTGGCCTTCTCCACATAAGCGGCTTGGTTTGGGTAATAAACAGATTATCGAATATCGTGGTAAAAGGGTGCACATGGACGTGAAGCTCGGGGATTCGTTCTCGCTCGCTAATGTACTTCGCCTTAACTTAAGCTAGAACGAGATCTCGGGATAATAGCAATGAGATAGCTTTTCTATGGAGGGGGCCGAATATGAACTTCGCGAGAATCGGAATATTACTGGATCGGCGCATAGAAGAACAAAGGTATAAATACGGTTTGAACGTGTTCGAACGGTACATTGGAGAAGTGCTTTCCCATGTTGGAATTCCTTTCGAATGGTTGGACAGCGTCCATCATATGTTGGAAAGATTCTATGATTTGATTATCGTAGCAGCAGCCCCGAATGATGAAGCGACATCTCAATCGATCTGGGCTTACGCGGAGCGTGGCGGGATCGTCGTCAGTTATGCGGGAATCAACGCATTGGCGAAGCGGTTCGGCTATATGAAATCAGTCTCGATCCCGACAGGCTACGCCGAATTGCCAGAGAGCCTCGGTGACACCCGGTCGCTCCGATTTCTCGGCGCCGTTCCTTGGTTGCGCCCTCAGCAGCATGCGGAAGGGGGCGATTGGGGACCCGGCGTACGTGACACGAATGGAGCGCTTCACGGAAGTATGGAATGGGGCTCGATCGCCTGCGAGCCGAAGGGAAAGAAGCTTGGATCGGTGCTGCAGCAATTTCAGGTCGGTGCGGGCTCAATCGAACGATGGAGCATCGATCTACTGGGCACAATCGTCGGTTTGCAGCAGGGGACAGCACCTGTCTTTGACGACGGAGTTCCCGCACCGGACGGCAGCGCACCCGTCGATGAAGGACTGTGGAAGGCAGACGACCGAGTAGAACTAGATTGGACGTACGACCGAATGAAAACGGAACAAGGGGCTCCCTATTTCGCTCATCCTTACGCTGATTTGTGGCGAGAGGCTATTGTCTCTCACATTATGCGAAAAATGGCGCAGAAGGGCAAAATATTGCCATTTGTTGACTATTGGCCTGAAGGAATAACAAAAATAGCCATGCTTTCCCATGACAGTGACCGCAACTGGGACGAAGACGCCATTGCGACTTTGGAAATTCTAGAGGAACACGGGATCCAATCGACATGGTGCATGATGAAGCCGGGCTATAGCGCATGGCTCTATCCGCGGATTAGGGAAGCAGGACATGAACTTGCGCTGCATTTCAACTCAAACGTAAACGAAGGCGGAAGTTGGACACAAGAGGACTTTAAGCGCCAAGCTGAATGGCTGAAGGATAATGTCGTACAAAAGGCGGTCACCAACAAAAATCACATGACCCTCATCGAGGGTTGGGGAGAGCTATTTTTGTGGTGTGAAGCTTGCGGCATCGAATCAGATCAGACGCGGGGACCGAGCAAGAAAGGAAATGCCGGCTTCTTGTTCGGAACGTGCCACCCTTATTTCCCGATAGCTTGGTCGGATGAAAAGAACCGGCTATACAACGTTCTGGAAGTCGGTTTTCTTACACAGGACCTTCCCCAATTTACCGATACGGGTGTCATCGTTCCTTTCTTGGAGCAGGTAAGCCTTGTTCGGGGCGTAGCTCATTTCCTATTCCACCAGGGGCGCATTCAAAGGTTCCCCGAAGTGCGGGAAGCGTTTCGACTAGTCGTCAAGGAAGCACTGGAAAGGGGCTTCACTTTCTGGACCGGCAGTCAGATCAACGATTGGGAACGGGCACGAAGAACCATTCGCATCATTGGCGTGACGGAAGACGATTCTGTCATCCTTGGCACTGCTGACCATGCAGCTCAAGCTTGTTTCTGGCGGCCGCTTCGCGAGGATGAACAGACAAACCCAGAAGACATCGTTGAAATGAAATTCGGAATTGTGTGCAAACGAATGTCGAGGAGCAAATCAAAATAGGAGTTGAACAAACATGAAATTTGCTATTGTCGGATGTCAGCACTATCATATCAAGTCATTTATCGAAGAAATGATCAAAGAAGGACATCAGTTTGCAGGAATATTCGACCAGAGCGATTATCCTATTCCGGGGCAGTACGCGGCTTCTTATGGCGTACCACTGTTCCAGTCCATGGATGAACTACTTGAACAGGGAGTAGAAATCATTGGCAGCGCTGGTCCCAACATTAGCAAAATCGACGTGATTGAATGGGCTGAAAAATACGGGATCCACGTTATGACGGATAAACCGGTTGTCATCGACCAGAACGGCTTGAGCAGGCTCCGTCAGGTGATTGACCGTAAGCGGATCAAACTCGGAATGATGCTGACCGCCCGCTTTGCTCCGGCTCAATTTACGCTGAAAGCAATGATTGACGAAGGGCTGCTAGGCGAAATCGAGGATTTCACCTTCTTGAAGCCGCATAAACTTCATCCGGCCGCAAGACCTGATTGGTTTTTCGATAAAACGCTGAACGGTGGTCTGATCATCGATCTGATGATTCACGACGTCGATATGCTGTGGTGGTTTACGGGCAAGGAAATCGTTGGGCACAATAGCATGTTGATTAAAAATCGGTTTCCGGAGTATCCAAGTCTTTATGAAAATGCTGTTGTTAACGTGCTTCTGGAAGGCCATATAACCGCTACGATGAAATCAGATTGGTTGATGCCAGAAGCGTTCGAATCTTGGGGAGACGGCCGGATATTCGTATCCGGTACGAAAGGCAGAGCCGAAATCCGGACGTCCGGAGACCCGCTTGGACAACCGGGACCATTCGTTGCCTTTACCGATCATCATAACAAGACGACTCGCTGGGAGATCAAGACTCCACCCGCCACACTGGCGGCAGATTTCTTAAATCAAATCGCTGGAAAACCGCATCGTTTGTCGGTGGAGGACGTATATCGCGCGAATGCGGCCGTGCTGAACATCGACCGTGCGAGCACAAAGCTAACAAGTGTGTAAGAACCACTTTGATTTATAAATTG
The DNA here is from genome assembly GCF_056402415.1 of Paenibacillus sp. P4_A9. Taxonomy (NCBI): domain Bacteria; kingdom Bacillati; phylum Bacillota; class Bacilli; order Caryophanales; family Paenibacillaceae; genus Paenibacillus; species Paenibacillus sp. P4_A9. The sequence continues at coordinate 3,923 of NZ_JBFUHL010000082.1, read as the reverse complement.
AAGGAGGAACTGAAATATGGATAAGTTAGCAATCGACGGAGGAAAACCAGTTAGGAGCAAACCGCTGCCTCCACCTTTCCGAGGCTCGATGCTGATCGGAGAAGAAGAAATCAATTCCGTCTCAAAGGTGTTGGCTGCCCAATCACCGTTCCGTTACTACGGCCCGGATATGCAGTATGCGGTAAAGGCTTTGGAAGACATGATAGCACGGGACTTGAATATCCCCTATGTGCTTGGCGTCTCTTCTTGTACGGCCGGTTTGGTGGTTGCCATGAAGGCGCTCGGAATCGGTTACGGCGACAAGGTGATTGTACCGGCAAATACGTTCATCGCAACGGCAGGAGCCGTCGTAAGCAGTAATGCGGTTCCCGTATACGTCGACATGGACGAGACGCTCAACTTGGATGCGAACGATCTAGAACGGGTTTACGATGATGAAGTCAAAGCGATCATCGTGGTTCACATCAACGGAAGTCCGTGTGACATGGATAAAATAATGGCGTTTGCCAAAAAACGCAACATCTACGTGATTGAAGACGTTGCACAATCCCAAGGTTGCACCTACAAAGGAAAGATTTGCGGCACAATTGGAGACATTGGCGTGTTCAGCTTCCAAATGAATAAAATGCTGACGGCAGGTGAAGGCGGAGCGGTCATTACCTCGAATCCCACGTTGTTCGAACGTGCTGTGCGCTATCATGACCAAGGCATGTTCCGGGACAAAGAACGCTTTCAAATCGAGCCCCAATTCGTCATGTCCGGACAAAATTACCGGATGAGCGAGCTGACCGGCGCCGTCATGATCGAACAGTGGAAGAAGCTCGATACCGTGATCGGTACTATGAGAAGACATCACCGTAAAATTCGCTCCTTAATTGCGGCCGCGATGCCGAGTGTGAGGTTCCGCGCGGCCGTTGACGACGACGGCGATACTGGCTGTGTACTTGGCATCGTTCATGCTACGTTGGAACGGGCCCAAGAATACGCAGCAGCAATGAAAGCGGAAAATGTCTCTACTCATGCGATGTACGATGGTATACCTTGTTATATGATCCCATGTTTCTTCGAGCAGCGTACAGCCGAAAAGGACAATTTCCCGTACAATTATCCATTCAAGAACCCGGTTGTATATACAAAAGACATGTGTCCGAGATGCGATGACCTGCTGGGTAGAATAACGATCACTTTGATCAGCCCGATCCTCACCGATGAAGAAGCGGATGAAATCGCTATAGCGGCCGTGAAGGTGTTAAAGGCACTGGAAGCCAAAGAAAGCGCCAAGACTCACGGTTGATGAGAAGAGTTTGAACTGGATTAGAAAGGAAGAACGACGTATGAACATAGCGAGAATCGGAATACTCCGGGACAAAAGGGCTCTTGAGCAGCGATTGACTTACGGGCTCAATACATTCGGACTTTATGCTGGCGAAGTGCTTTCCCATGCAGGCATCCCGTTCGAATGGATTGATGAGCTACATCAGATGCTGGAGAACAAGTTTGATCTCATCCTCATTGCTGCAGCACCAAGTCACGAGACTGCTAATGACACCATATGGCGTTATGCGGAGCGTGGAGGAATCGTCGTTACCTTCGCTGGGTTAAATGGGCTCGCACGTCGGTTAGGCTTCGCCGGAACAGAACCGCTTACTGCAGGATATGCTCATTTGCCGGAGGGGATGGGGGACGCGAGACCGCTGCGGTTTCTAGGTGCCTCGCCTTGGGTAAAACAGAAAGACCCTGCAGAAGCATGCAAGGAATGGGGGACGATTGCTAATGCTCCCCTAGGCGTTTCAGCGGGACCACTGCTGCAACAATTCACAATCGGTTTAGGAACGATCGAACGTTGGAGCGTCGATGTGATGGGAACGATTGTTGGTTTGCAGCAGGGAACAGGACCCGTTCTGGAGGACGGAACACCAGCTGCTGATGGGACAGGGAACTTGAACGATGGGCTGCTTAAAGCTGAGGATGGGCTAGAGCTAAATTGGGAGTATGACAGAAAAACGACTGAAACCGGGATGGCTTACTTCGCACATCCGTACGCAGATTTATGGCGTGATGCCGTTGTCTCACATATTCTAGGACGAATGGTTGAAAAACAAAAACCTGTGCCTTTTTCTGATTATTGGCCAGAAGGTGTAGAGAGAGTAGCCATGATTTCACATGATAGCGACCGGAATTTTGACGAAGACGCGGTCACTACACTGCAAACACTAGCAACTGCGGGTATTCACTCCACTTGGTGCATGATGAAGCCTGGGTACAGTGCATGGCTTTATGAGCGAATTGAGGGAGAGGGTCATGAGCTGGCCCTTCATTTCAATTCGAATATCAACGAGGGCGGCCGATGGGATCAAACGGACTTTCATCGGCAATTCGAGTGGCTTCGGAACACGGCCCAAGGCAAAGTGATCAGCAATAAAAACCATTTTACCCGATTTGAAGGTTGGGGTGAGCTGTTCCAGTGGTGTGAAGAATGCGGAATCGAATCGGATCAGACGCGAGGGCCGAGCAAATCGGGAGCGGCTGGATTCCTTTTCGGAACCTGCCAACCGTATTATCCGATGGCTTGGTCGAATGAAAACAATCGTCTTTATGATGTGCTGGAAATCGGATTTTTGACACAGGATATTCCGCAGTTTACAGATCCAAGCGTAATTGTCCCCTTTTTAGAAGAGGTGGAGAAGGTTCGCGGTGTAGCGCATTTCTTATACCATCAAGGACGTATTCATAGCTCTCCTGAGGTTCGTGAAGCTTTGCTCCAAACGGTGCATATCGCAAAAGAACGCGGATTCACGTTCTGGACCGGGGGTCAAATTAACAACTGGGAGCGTAAACGTAGGCAAATGAGAATTACCGGTTTGGATGAAAAAGGGAATGTCATCATCAGAAGCGAAATCGATGATCATGGAATTGAGAAGGCCATTTTTTGGCGTCCGATTTTTTCGGAAGAGGAACCAGGATCTGATCAGATTATCAAAGAGCGCTTTGGCATTAAGTGCGTACAACTGAAAAGAGGGTGAACCTATGCTAACGATGTATAATAATCGAAAAGATTTTCAGAATGCCGAATGTGATATAGCGATTTTGCCAGTTGGCGCACTGGAACAGCACGGAAGCCATCTTCCTTACGGTACAGACAATATTATTGCTGGGGCGCTGGCAGAGAGACTAGCTGTGTCGCTGGATGCCTACCTGCTCCCTCCAATAAGTATTGCTTCTTCTATCGAGCACCGTGCCGCCAAAGGTACCGTTTATCTCAAGGCAGATACGCTAGCGCTTGTCATCAGAGATATTGCTGAATCGCTGTTATACTCTGGCTTCAAACGCCTTCTTCTCATCAACGGACACGGTGGCAATTGGATACTAAAGCCGACGATTCGGCAGCTTAATCGAGACTTCGCAGACCGTTCGGCAGAGATGGAAGTCATTCTCATCCACACATCGGTCGCTCTAGGACGGCAGCATGAAGTCATGGAACATACGAAGCTCGATATCCACGGGGGTGAAAAGGAAACCTCTCATATCATGCATTTGTGTCCTGAACATGTAAAGGACTATGTCCCGCAAGCTGCTCCTACGACTGTGCCTCAGGATTTCATGGATTACTTCGATGTTACAGAATTAACGGAGGATGGGTACTGGGGGTATCCGGAGTCTGCTAGCGCCGAGAAGGRCCTGAAAATGATGGACTTAATGGTAGAATGCTCATTAGCCTATTTGCAACAAATTGAGAGTGAAAAAGAAAGAATCCGCAAACTGAAGAACTAAATCTTGGGCCAACTAAGAGGAGAGGGATAGTCATGCATGAGAGCGGATTGCGCGTGAGAGCAATGACAGAGGAAGATCTACCTTTTGCCATGGAATTGAAAAATATAGCTGGTTGGAATCAAGTAGAAAACGATTGGCGAGGATATATGCGC
>NZ_JBFUHL010000081.1:0-17772 GCF_056402415.1 Paenibacillus sp. P4_A9 | reverse complement strand
CACGTGAGATGKTAACTGAAATTGCAAGAGCGCTGATAACCCCGAACAAATTTTTTGATCAAAAGGGGACAGACGATGCAAAGGGACAAGCTAGGGGCAACATGAAGACCGTCTATATTAATAAGAATGATGTCTTGGTTAAGGCTGGAGATGTCATTACGGAAGAAATTTATACGCGGTTGGAAAAGCTGAAGTTACTGAAGGACAAAGCGAATCATTTACCTCAGTTTGGTCTTGGTATCATTTGTGCGCTCTTGTCATTCGTAATCTTTATATTTGTGAGGCAGAGCAACTTACAGGTCAAATACAATAACTCACAACTGGTTATGCTTGTTTTGATTTTTGTGATGAATATTGCCGGGATGAAAATCATTTCACTGCTCCAGAATTTTGATTATCCATTTATCGGCTATCTAGCTCCAACAGCTCTTGGGAGTATCTTGATCGCCATTTTGCTAGACGCACCCCTAGCCTTTATTTCATCCGTATTATTTTCAATTTTGGCTAGTATTTTTTTCAATACAGAACATGATTTGCTTTTCGATTTCCGTTTTGGCTTAGTAAGCTTAGTGATTTGTTTTAGTGGCGTGTTTACGATTCAACGAGCGAGTCAACGTGCAACCATTTTGAAAGCAGGTTTAATGATCGCCTTTTTCTCAATGTTAACGATAACCGCGATGATGTTGATGGAAGACACATTTCAACAAAGAGAAGCCTTGATGTCTTTGTCTTTTGCGGCAGCAGGCGGTCTAGTGACGGTCGTCTTTGTTATCGGCTTGCTTCCATTTTTTGAAGCTTCATTCGGGATCCTGTCACCACTTAAGCTTGTCGAGCTATCCAATCCGAATCATCCGTTGTTGCGCAAACTTCTAACGGAAACACCAGGTACGTATCATCACAGTGTGATGGTTGGTAACCTTTCTGAAGCCGCCGCGGAATCCATTGGTGCAGACGGGCTGTTGTGCCGCGTAGGATCGTATTATCATGATATCGGCAAAACCAAGCGTCCTAGCTACTTTATTGAAAATCAAACGAATATCGAGAATCCGCATGATCGCATTGATCCGAATTTAAGTAAGTCGATTATTATCGCACATCCGCGCGATGGTGTTGATATGCTGAAGGATTATAAAATGCCTAAGCCGATTCGAGATATCGCAGAGCAGCATCACGGGACAACGCTGTTGCACTTTTTCTATCATAAAGCGAAGAAGCAAGCTGAAGAAGAGAATAGTGAGAAAGGGATCCGTGAAGAAGATTTCCGTTATCCAGGGCCTAAGGCGCAATCCAAGGAAGCGGCTATTGTGGGGATTGCAGATAGTGTGGAGGCAGCAGTACGCTCTTTACGTAACCCGACCCTTGAACAAATCGATTCCATGGTAACCAAAATTATTAAATCACGCTTAGACGATGGTCAGTTCAACGAATGTGATCTCACGTTGAAGGAACTTGATAAGATTGCAAAGACTTTGAATGAAACATTGCTCGGCATATTCCATTCTCGCATTGAATATCCAAGTGAATTAACGGCGAAGAAGCCAGGAGCATAAAAAGGGAGGGCTACTCATTATGGCAAGTGTAGATTTGACATTAGCATGGAGCAGTGAGCAGGAAGAGAAAGAAATCTCACCTGCCTTCGTTGAGAAACTTGAAGAGCTTTTAAAGCTTGCAGGTGAACTAGAAGGTGTATCAGAAGGCGAAGTTGCCCTCACATTCGTTGATGATGAGACGATCCAAGATTTGAATAAACAGTACCGCAATTTGGACAAGCCAACGGACGTTCTATCCTTTGCGATGAGCGAATTTGGAGATGACGAGATTCAAATCAATTACGAGGATGATGGCGATGACTCAGAGGGGGAACCCGAGGAAGGGGAAACCGTATCTGAAGCGTTCATTGAGCCCCTTGGCGATATTATCATTTCTGTTCCGCGTGCGATTGCGCAAGCTGAAGAGTATGGTCATTCCGTAGAGCGTGAGCTAGGCTTCTTATTTGTCCATGGATTCTTGCATCTGATTGGTTATGATCACCAGAGTGAAGAAGAAGAGAAAGTGATGTTCGCTAAACAGGAGGACATTTTACAGAAAGCAGGCTTGACACGCTAATGTCGAGCGGCTTCCGTAAATGGCGCAGAAGTTTTCGGTATGCCTACGAAGGAATCAAATATGCACTAGATACGCAGCGTAATATGAAATTTCATTTTTCCGTTGCGTTTCTCGTGTTACTAGCAGCACTTTTCATTCATTTATCCAAAACAGATATATTGTTTATCTTGTTAGCTGTAACACTCATGATTGTTACGGAATTAATTAATACGGCTGTCGAGAAAACGGTAGATCTGGCAATGCCAGACCGACATCCGTTAGCCAAAATTGCGAAGGACGTCGCCGCGGCGTCCGTATTGGTGTCTGCGATGTTTGCTATCGTCGTGGGGTTGGTTGTTTTCTATGAACMGATCGATCAATTATTACGTCACGCCAGACTACAAGAGACACCATTATCTGCGGGTACGATATGGATTTTGATTGCACTTGTCATGCTAACTGTCATTGTGATTGAAACGCGATTCTCGGATAAAGGGAAGTTAGTAAGACCGAGTTTATTAACAGCAATAGCTTTTGCCATTGCTACCGTCATTTTGGTATTAGTCACTGAAACAATTGCCGCATTGCTCGGGTACACGCTCTCTATTATTATCTTAATCGTCTTGTATGATAAGAAAACTAGGCCGTTCCCAGCACTCTTTTTAGGTGCAATGATTGGCATTATCGTGACGCTCCTCGCTTTTTCCTGCCTAAACATGCTATAACATAACTATTATAATAAAAGGGTGGATGGCTATGAATCCGCAAGAACTCATTGAATTCGCTAAGGAAGCGATGAAGCGAGCCTATACGCCTTATTCCAACTTTCAAGTCGGTGCCGCGTTATTGGATGCTAATGGACATGTACATTTAGGGTGCAATGTCGAAAATGCTGCTTATGGACCAACAAACTGTGCCGAGAGAACTGCGTTATTCCGTGCAATTGCAGATGGGCATCCGCAAGGATCTTTTAAAGCAATCGCGGTAACAGGAGATACGGAAGGACCGATTGCGCCGTGTGGCGTATGTCGACAAGTATTAATTGAACTGTGCGAACCGGAAATGCCTGTTTATTTGAGTAATCTCAAAGGAGCTTTCGTTGAAACAACGGTGGCTGCTTTATTGCCAGGCGCTTTTACAACGAAAGATTTGCACATAAATGGAGGATAAGTAGAAGTGGCCAAAAAAGAATTTAAATCAGGTTTTGTCGCGATCATCGGACGACCGAATGTCGGTAAATCAACACTAATGAATCAAATTATTGGACAAAAGATTGCGATCATGTCCGATAAGCCGCAAACGACTAGAAATAAGATTCATGGTGTATATACGTCGGATAATGGACAAATTGTTTTTCTAGACACACCAGGCATCCATAAACCTACTTCCAAACTAGGTGATTACATGAGTAAAGTTGCCCATGGAACACTTGGTGAAGTAGACGCTGTTTTATTCTTAGTCGATGTAGCAGATGGTATTGGCGGGGGAGACCGTTATATTATCGAGCAGTTGAAGCACGTCGAAACGCCGGTTATTTTGGTGTTAAACAAAATTGATCTTGTCCAACCTGAGGCGCTGCTTGCGATTATTACGAATTATAAAGACTTGTACAATTTCGCTGAAATCGTACCTGTATCCGCGTTAAAAGGGAACAATGTTACGACGCTTCTGGAGCAAATTATTCGCTATTTGCCAGAAGGTCCGCAATACTACCCTGCGGATCAAATTACCGATCACCCCGAGCAATTTGTATGTGCGGAGCTCGTACGTGAGAAAATTTTGCATATGACGCGGGAAGAAATTCCTCACTCTATTGCGGTACAAATTGAAGATATGCGTGTAGAACCGAACGGAATTGTTCATATCTCAGCTGTCATCTTCGTGGAGCGTGATTCGCAAAAAGGAATCGTCATCGGTAAACAAGGCGCGTTGCTGAAGGAAATCGGCAGACAAGCCCGTCGAGATATTGAAACGCTCCTGGGTTCCAAAACTTTCTTAGAGCTATGGGTGAAAGTGAAGAAAGACTGGAGAAATCAAGACAGAGTGCTTCGCGATCTTGGTTTCCGTCACGAATAAACGATAATTCCCTGAGAGTACCAGTTTTTACATCGCATAGGGAAGCGTACACTGCACATCCTATGAACATCACGTTCGATGGGGAGGATGCTGAACATGAAAGATTTTTCGTGGACGTATTTTTCAAAGACCGGTGATGTGGACGCCTACCTGCTGTACAAACAAGTAACGGGAGAACCAGGCATGGATTCGGAAGTACAAGAAGAGGATCAAAGTAACGAAGAGCCGCTCGATGGTCTGAATATGTGATAGCAAGGCTTCGTGTGTTCAGAGCGGCATTCATGGGGGAAGCTATTTGCTGCATAGCGTTGAAGGAATTGTCATCCGAAGCATGGACTACGGAGAGGGTAACAAAATCATTCGTTTATTCACACCCGAGCTGGGGAAAGTTGGCGTAATGGCTCGCGGTGCGAAGAAACTGAAGAGCAAACATGGCGCCGTTACGCAGCTGTTTACGTACGGCGATTTTGTTTTTTACAAACAAAGAGGTCAGATGGGATCTCTGAACGGTGCTGAGATTATCTGCGCCCATCATGCTCTTCGTGAAGACTTACATAAGTCGGCCTATGCCTCTTATTTAGCAGAGATGACGGATCGCATGCTGGGTGATGAAGAAGGCAATAATTATATATTTGAACAGCTCAAAGCTGGCTTAATGGCGATCGAAGAAAATAAAGACATGCAGATTGTTACCCACCTCTATGAGATGAAAATGTTTGATTTAGCCGGATATTTACCGGTAACGGATGCTTGTGTCTCTTGTGGTGAAACTAGCGGTATAACTACATTCAGTCCGAACATGGGCGGTACGCTATGCGGACGTTGTCGATTTAAAGATGCATCCGCGATTGCTATTGGTGAAGGTGCACATAAATTGCTTAGACTTTTCCCGAGAATGGACATGCGCAGGCTGGGTTCCGTTCAAGTTAAAGAGGAGACGAAGGAGCAGCTTAAGCAATGTATGCGTGCTTACATGGACGTACACATTGGTGTACAGTGGAAATCAAGAGGGTTCATTGAACAGATGGAGAAATATAATATTTAACCTTTTGGACTCATTTGACATGTGATTCTTCCTTTGATATGATTTGGTGGAAATCACCTCGCCCTTGTGCTCTCTGCATATCGGTGAGGTTTTTCTCATGCTACCGTTCTGTTCAGAAGTTCTTTACATACAAATGCTAGTGTAGGGTCTTGTCCCTGCTGAAAGGGGTTAGGAATATGGAACATCCACAACCTACTCGTGTTTATGTCGTTTCGGATTCCGTAGGGGAGACTGGGGAATCTGTCGTTCGTGCAGCTGCGATGCAATTTCATCCAGTGCCTGTTGAAATATTGCGAGCTCCATTTATTCATGATTTCGAGGGTATAGATAAAGTGATCAATGGGATTCGAACGCATGGAGGAATTGTTGTATTCACCTTAGTTATTCCAGAATTGCGAGATGACCTGATCGCCAAAGCGAAACAATATGATATTCCCTATATCGATTTATTAGGACCTGTTGTAGCTACATTAGGGAAAGCACTGCGCCAAGAGCCGCGTAGACAACCGGGGATGATTCATCCGCTGGATGAGGATTATTTCAAAAAGGTCGAAGCTGTCGAGTTTGCTGTCAAATATGATGATGGTCGAGATTTTAGCGGGATTCAGAAAGCTGATATTATCCTGTTAGGCGTATCCCGTACGTCTAAAACACCGTTATCAATGTATCTGGCGCACAAAAGATTAAAAGTGGCTAATGTCCCGCTGGTACCGGAAATGCAGCCTCCTGCTGCCATTTATACTGTTCCTAAGGATAAGATTATTGGCTTGCGGATTGATCCAGATAAGTTAAACGTGATACGTCAAGAACGACTTCGTACACTGGGACTTGCAGAAAATGCAACCTATGCGAATGTAGAACGTATTAAAATAGAACTGGATTTTGCTGATAAAATTATGAGTAAAATCGGTTGCGTCATCTTCGATGTATCTAATCGTGCAGTTGAAGAAACGGCAAGTTTAATTATGGATCATATTGAACATATCTAGAAAGCTTTATGTTCTGGCATGCAGGATTTTTTGTAAGTCCATCGTATATAATAGTACGGTGAGATTTCTTTTAAAAGGCAGGGGCTGACACTTTGAGCACAAGAAGTATTATCGTTGATGCCGATGCTTGTCCTGTAAAGTCGGAAATCGAGCAGGCAGGTAGACAGTTTGGGGTACAAGTTGTTCTAGTTGCTTCTTTCGATCATAAGATGAAAGAAAATCCTGGTGTGAAGGTAGTTCAAGTAGATCGTTCCGATCAATCTGTCGATTTATATATTGCCAATCAGATTCGGTCAGGTGATATTTTGGTAACACAAGACTTTGGACTCGCCGCATTAGGTCTAGCGAAGGGTTCGATCTGTTTAACGAATCGGGGGCAGGAATATACCGATAGTTCGATTGACTATCTGTTGGATCGCCGCCATGCCTCCGCAAAAATGCGAAGAAATGGTAAGCATACGAAAGGGCCAAAACCCTTTACAGAGACGGATCGTAAAAATTTTCTACACGGTTTGACAAATCTTTTGAAAAATTTGCAGGAAATCGAAAACAAGTAGCGAATAGTAATTAGTCGGAAAAGCGACCTGAATTGTAGGTGGATAGTAATGAGGTACGGACGCATACCTGAAGAGGTTATTGAGGCTGTACTGAAGCGCCATGATATTGTTGATGTCATCGGCAGGCACGTACATTTGAGCAAACAAGGGCATTATATGAAAGGTCTTTGTCCATTCCATTCGGAGAAAAGTCCTTCGTTTACTGTCACACCGGAGAAACAGATTTATCGTTGCTTTGGTTGTCAGGCAGGCGGGAACTTAATTCGTTTCATTATGGAGATTGAAGGTTTAAGCTTTGCTGAAGCCATCACGAAGCTTGCCGAAGATGCGGATATCCCCATTACATGGGAAGAAGTATCTGACGAGCAGAATGAACAGCAGCAAGAGAAAGCAACCTTATTGAAGGCTTATGAATTTGCAGCGAAGTTCTATCATTATGTCGTTGGTAATACCGATCAAGGCAAAGCAGCTAAAGGATATCTGACTTCTAGAGGGATCTCCGATAAGTTGATTGACACGTTTCAGATTGGCTATGCACCCGTCATGTGGGACACGCTCGTGCAACAATTGGAAAAACGAGGGTTTGATTTAGCCCTTATGGAAAAAGGCGGTTTGATTTCCGCCAAACATGAAGGTCATGGCTACGTGGACAAATTCCGTGAACGTATCATGTTCCCTATTTGCGACTCTACCGGTAAGGTCATTGCATTTGCTGGAAGAGCCATGGGAGATGCACAGCCCAAATACTTAAATAGTCCCGAATCCGTGCTTTTCAATAAAAGCAGGACTTTGTACAATCTACACCTATCACGGCCAAACATGCGAAAGCTTCAGCAAGCCGTTATTTTTGAAGGATATGTGGATTTGATTAAAGCTTGGGAAGCCGGCATCACGAATGGTGTTGCGACGATGGGGACGGCTTTGACGAAAGAGCATGCTGCCTTACTGAACCGCAATGCGGATGAAATCGTCATTTGCTATGATGGTGACAATGCAGGGCAATCTGCTGCTTTCAAGAGCATTCCGTTGCTGGAAGACACAGGAAGCCGAGTCACAGTTGCGATGCTGCCAGATGGTAAGGATCCTGACGATTATGTTCGTCAATATGGGTTTGACCGATTCGCTCGGGAGATTATTGGAGCTTCCGTGCCATCGATGAAATATAAGCTCTTGTATATTCGCAAAAATTTTAAATTGCATGAGGACGGTGACCGATTACGTTATCTGCAATCCGCAGTGAAATTAATTAGTCAGTTGCAATCTCCTATGGAACGCGAACATTATCTCAAACAGTTAGCTTCAGAGTTTCCGGATTCATCTTATGAAGCCATGAAGTTAGATCTCCATGAAATCTTACTGCAATCGGAAAAAAACCGACCAGATGGGGATAATAAACCAATTCTGTGGAATAATGTTATGAATAATGGGAGACCAGCGGAACGAACTAAGAAAAAATCACCTTCGTTACTACCTGCGTATCATAATGCGGAACGTTTAATTTTAGCTGTTATGATGCATGATCGTGACGTGTGCGCACATGTGGAAGCGCAATTGGGTGACCAGTTTAATGTTGAAGCTCACGCAGTCTTAGCTGCTTATTTATATGCTTACTACGCTCAGTATTTAGAGCCCGATGCAAGCCGATACATTGCCATGCTGCAAGACGAACAGCTGGAGAGCTTGGCTAGTTCCATCGTTATGATGGGAGCCGGTCATGGAATAAACGAACAAGTGATTGACGACTATATTCGCCAAATTCGCAAAGTTCCTATGCAAGAAGAAGTTGAACGTAAGAAAGAAGAACAAGCTCGCGCAGTACGCGAGGGAGACCATCTTGGAGCTGCGCAAATTGCAATTGAAATTATTGCCCTAGAAAAACGGTTAAAGTCATCTTAGCTAAACTGATATGACTAGGGAGGAGGGAGTCCGTACCATGGCGAATGATCAGCGTACAGAATTAGAGACAGAATTGACCCTGGACCAGGTGAAAGACCAACTTATAGAGCAGGGGAAAAAACGGTCCTCACTAACTTACAAGGATATCATGGAGAAATTAGCTCCCTTCGATCAGGATCCTGAACAAATCGATGAGTTCTTCGAACAGCTTTCCGAGCAAGGTATTGATGTGGGGAATGAATCGGATGATGATTCGCACAATCCTGAAGAAAACGAGCGCGATGAATTTAACTTCGATGATGATCTGGCGTTGCCGCCAGGGATTAAAATTAATGATCCAGTTCGGATGTATTTGAAAGAAATTGGTCGCGTACCGCTTCTTTCCGCGGAAGACGAAGTGGGGCTAGCGAAGCGTATTGAAAATGGGGATGAGGAAGCGAAGCGTCGTCTTGCAGAAGCTAACCTTAGACTCGTTGTAAGTATAGCCAAACGCTATGTGGGTCGCGGCATGCTTTTCCTTGATTTGATTCAAGAAGGTAATATGGGTCTTATTAAGGCTGTAGAGAAGTTTGACCATACCAAGGGCTACAAATTCAGTACCTATGCGACCTGGTGGATTCGTCAAGCGATTACTCGCGCGATTGCTGATCAAGCGAGAACGATTCGGATTCCGGTACATATGGTCGAAACGATTAACAAATTGATTCGTGTTTCTCGTCAATTGCTGCAAGAATTAGGGCGCGAACCTACGCCAGAAGAGATTGCTAAAGAAATGGATTTAAGCACGGATAAAGTTCGTGAAATCATGAAAATCGCACAAGAGCCTGTTTCCTTGGAAACGCCGATTGGTGAAGAAGATGATTCGCATTTAGGGGATTTTATCGAGGATCAAGAAGCGTTGGCACCTGCTGATGCAGCAGCGTACGAGCTTCTGAAAGAACAGCTTGAAGACGTGCTTGATACGTTAACTGAAAGAGAAGAAAATGTGCTTCGGTTACGTTTCGGACTTGATGATGGACGTACAAGAACATTAGAAGAAGTAGGAAAAGTATTCGGTGTTACACGGGAACGGATTCGTCAGATTGAAGCAAAAGCTTTGCGGAAGTTAAGACATCCAAGCCGTAGTAAACGTTTGAAGGACTTTTTGGAATAAAATCGCTATGAGTGGGCCCTGCCAGATTCGGCGGGGTCTTTTTTTGTGGTTTTGCATAAAATCCACTAAAATCTGAGCATTAAATCACCGATAAAGTAGCTAGGAAGGTGAGCGAATAGATGGATGCTGAGAGAAGAAAAATAATAGTAAAAGAAATCGATCACTGGCGCCGAAGCAAATTGCTTCCTGAGCATTATTGCGATTTTCTAATGAATTTGTATTTGGATGATATGACACCTAAACCAGCTTCACTGCTAGGTGTTTCAGCAACAGCTGTTACAAACAGTAATTGGAAAATATGGTTACTAGCCTTAGCGGTAATTGCCGCTGTTGCCTTATCTGCTCTTAATTTTAACTCTTTTGGATTGCCAATGCAAATTGGTATTTCCACACTTTTTGTCTTCATTTGTTATGCAGTCGCATATAGACAATTTAACCGTACGCCTGTCATTACATATGTCTTGTGCGGCGTAGCTTCGATAGCGATGTTGTTATTAGGACTGCATATTATGGATTTATCAGATATTCATGCTTCGACTACGTATATCGGTTATTTGGCATTTTGCAGCTGTGTATGGTTATTTAATGGTTTGATTGGACGTATGGCTATTTTCCAAATAGGTGGATGGCTAGGTCTTGTAGGGACCTATAGTTGGTTATTAATGCAGAAGTTAAAGAATCCTGCATGGTTTTCACTTGAATTAAGCTGGGTGCCTGTGAGTGTTGTACTCATATGGATGGCTTGGCTTGCACATCATACGAATAAACAAGCGGCTAGCGTGCTCATGCTAGTGGGAGGCTTAGTGTGGTTTATTCCTGAAGCCATGACCTTTCTTGTGGATATAGATATGAGCTCGCGGATGGTCCAAATTTCATTTACAGCTAAATTAGTTTCAGTAGGCGCAGCTTTATTCTTGCTGCGAAAAAAATGGGTAGAGTGGGTAATGTAGCATATGGTTAAATTATCGAAAAGACTTCAAATGATTGCAGACCGTGTACCAAAGGGTTCTAGGGTCGCTGATATCGGTTCGGATCATGCTTTACTGCCGACGTATTTGGCTCAGCAGGGGATTATTGCTGGGGCAGTGGCAGGGGAGGTAAATCCAGGACCATTTGAGGCAGCGCAAAGACAGGTGCTGGAAAGCGGCTTATCCAAAATCATTCAAGTGAGATCCGGTGACGGACTTGCTGTCATTGAGGCAGGAGAAGTAGATGTCATCACTATCGCTGGGATGGGCGGAAGTCTGATGGCGAGCATTCTAGAAGCAGGTAAGTCGAAACTTCCTGGCGTGCAGCTTTTAATTCTGCAACCGAATGTAGGAGAAGATCACGTACGACGGTGGTTGTTAGACAATGGCTGGAAATTGACAACAGAAGCCATTCTCGAGGAAGATGGCAAAATCTATGAGATTTTAACAGCAGAGGCTGTTGCTCAAGAGGAGCGCGAAGCATTAGAAGCACTCTATGGGGAGCGTCTTCTCCCAAGCGGTGTTACTGTATCGAAGGAACGTTTGCAACAGATGGGGCCTTATTTGATGAATGAAGCCCCTGAAGTATGGTTTGTGAAGTGGGAGAGTGAATTGAACAAGCTTGCGATGATCGTGAGTCAACTTAAGCTATCCACAGCAGAAGCATCCATTGCGAAAGCGGAACAAGTTAGTCAAGAGATGCATGAAATTAAGGAGGTACTGGCGTGCTTGCAAAAGGTCAAACCGTAATACAGCTTTTCGAGCAGCTGGCCCCTAAGCATTATGCGATGGCAGATGACAAGATCGGTTTGCAGCTTGGGTCACTTCAGAAAGAGATCACGAAAGTACTCGTTGCCCTTGATGTGACGGATGCCGTTGTTGAAGAGGCTATTGAAATAGGTGCTAACCTCATCATTGCGCATCATGCGATTATTTTCAGACCTCTAGCGCATCTTCAGACAGAAACACCTGCTGGTCGTTTATATGAGAAATTAATCAAGAATGATATCGCTGTGTATATTGCCCATACGAACTTGGATGTGGCCGAAGGCGGCGTTAATGACTTGCTGTCGGAGCAGCTTGGCTTAACGGAAATGACCCATTTGGAAGATGTGCATACCGAGAAGCTGCAGAAGCTCGTTGTTTTTGTGCCAGAGACACATCATCAAGTCGTGCTGGATGTGTTGTTTAAAGCTGGAGCTGGCGGCATCGGGCAGTACAGCTCCTGCAGTTTCAATATCCCCGGTACGGGGACGTTCCTGCCGCAGGAAGGGGCGAATCCGTTTATCGGGGAAGTAGGTAAGCTGGAACGCGTCCAAGAGGTACGCGTGGAGACGATCGTAACCGCTAGCGTGCAGCGCAAAGCGGTTACTGCGATGTTGAAGGCCCACCCCTACGAGGAGGTGGCCTATGACCTCTACCCGATGGATCTGAAGGGTAGAGTGTTTGGTTTGGGCCGCGTGGGCAAGCTGCCCGCGGCGATGACGCTTCGCGAGCTCACAGAGCACGCGAAGGCGGTGTTCGACGTGCCGACGGTGCGCGTCGTCGGCGATCTGTCACGGCCCATCCGCAAGGTGGCCGTGCTGGGTGGCTCTGGCGGCCGCTACATGCGGCACGCCATGTTTGCTGGCGCCGATGTGCTGGTCACCGGAGACATCGACTACCACACCGCGCATGATGCGCTTGCGGCGGGGTTAGCTCTCCTCGACGTTGGGCACAACGTCGAGAAGATCATGAAGCGCGGCGTCGCGGATTACCTCGCCGCGCAGCTTGCGAAGACGGATACGCAGGTGCACGCATCTGAGATCAATACAGAACCGTTCCAATTCGTATAGGCATGGTGCCCTGTACATGGAAATAGAGGAAACGATCACGTGTTGTAATTCGAAGTCATGTTTAGTATACTAGCCTATGCAATGGAAAGTTTGACAGACAATCGCTGGCTATGGGTAAGCCATAGCGAGAGGAAAGTCCGGGCTCCACAAGGCAGGGTGCTGGATAACGTCCAGTCAACGCGAGTTGAAGGATAGGGCCACAGAAATGGACCGCCGATGGCTTGAAATATAGCACAGGCAAGGGTGGAACCGTGGTGTAAGAGACCACGAGGTTCTATGGTGACATAGATCCTGGTAAACCCCACTTGGAGCAAGACCTAGTGGAACGCAAGCTGCTTTCGAGGCAGCAGTCTTAGCCTGAGACGCGTTCGGGTTGGTCGCTTGAGCTGTGTAGCAATGCACAGCCTAGATAGATGATTGTCGCTTCAATAGTGGCAGGGGAGCAGACGCCCGTTATGACCACTGGAAGTACAGAACCCGGCTTACGGCAAACTTTCCAAACTGTCGGTTACCCGCATGGCTTCGGCCTTGCGGGTATTTTAATATCCCTCTAAACCAATAAAACCTTCAACCCCACCAAAATGGCAGCGGGATTGAAGGTTTTTCGTTTCTAATCTTCTATTTTTCAAGTCTCAAACTACCCGCATACTTCTTCGGTACCAAATGCAATAGACGAGCTAAATCCTGCGGCCAATAGGACAATGGAGCGGTATTTTGTTTCGCCATTTGAATCGCTTTGACGACATCAATTAACCCATAACCAAAGTATTTATCATGTCCTTTGTCGCCTAAATCCTGTGCAGACTTTCGCATGATCTCATAGACGTCTGTATTTTTCAAATTAGGATTGGCAGATCGAATTAATGCGGCAAGTGCTGTCACATGCGGGCTTGCCATTGAAGTGCCGGATAACGCGGCATACTGGTTATTCGGATACGTACTTGCGATGGTGACACCAGGTGCAGTGACATCTATATAATCGCCGTAATTCGAGAATGAGGCTTTCTCGTTCTGCGAATCAATGGCAGCTACAGCAAATACCTCAGGGTAAGCGGCTGGATAGCCAGGTTGCTCCGTGTTATCGTTCCCGCTTGCTGCGATGAGGGCCACGTCCTTATCATAGGCATATTGAATAGCATCATGGAGAAAGCCCGAATCCGCGTAATTGCCCAGACTGAGATTCATGACCTTCGCACCGTGGTCCGTAGCCCAAATGATCCCCTGAGCCACGGAATATGTGCTGCCTGCGCCAGTTTGATCAAGAACTTTAACAGGTAAAACTTTATTAAACCAAGTCATACCAGCTACACCTAGATTATTGTTTACAAGCGCTGAAATGACGCCTGTTACATGTGTTCCATGTCCAACGTCATCTTGCGGATTATCATTCCCGCTAATGACATTGTAACCAGGTAACAATTGTCCTTGTAGATCTGGATGCATCATATCTACACCCGTATCAACAACAGCTACGATAACATCATTTGCGCCGCGGCTTAGTTGCCAGCCTTGTACAGTTTCAATAAGAGGCAAGTTCCATTGATATCTCTGATATAAATTGTCATTTGGCATGAAATTCGAAGTGACAGGCGATTGATTGGTATCAGAATTGGTGCTAGATGGGTTTGAATCCGCTCGATCTTGATAATCATAGTAATCATTGGTCATATAAAGGAAATGTGGCTCAACATATACGACATCCCATTTGCCGAAATAGGCCATTAATGCTTTGGCATCCGTACCTTGCGTGCGGAAAACGTACGTATAACCTAGTTTTTGCGCTGAAGTAGCTTTGATTTCAGCCTTTATCTGATTAAGCTGAGCTTCGGTTGGATCTGTTTTGAAGCGGACGACGACTTCGTTCTGTTGATAATGACTTGTACCTTGATTATCCTCAGGATGATCGACGACTTTTTCTTTTAACGTATTCGTCTCGACGGCTTTTACTTTCCAACGATTTTCGTTTGGATAAGGCTCAAGTCTTAAGTTTTTCATTTGATGATCGGTAACTTGTGCAAGTACATCTTGATGGATAACCCCAATAAGTGAATCTTGACCGTTTGTTGAAGGGGTGCCTTGGACGAAATATACTTGATGTCCTGCTCCAAATTTAGGCGATTGGTAATGCTTGCCCACATCGACAGCGGATTTTGCTTCTTTTAAGTAGGTTGCGGCTTGGTCTTTGTAAGAGGGAGGCAGTTCTCCCGATTTGA
Organism: Paenibacillus sp. P4_A9; assembly: GCF_056402415.1. Lineage (NCBI taxonomy): Bacteria > Bacillati > Bacillota > Bacilli > Caryophanales > Paenibacillaceae > Paenibacillus > Paenibacillus sp. P4_A9. The sequence goes on along the minus strand of NZ_JBFUHL010000081.1, from coordinate 2,955 downwards.
TGCCCTGTTCCCAGTTTTGGCCGCGCTTAGACCATACAAGTACGTCCATTTTCTCATGGTGATTGCGCATGTTTTTCAATACATTCGTTATCGGCTCGCCGCTTTCGATTTGAGTGAGCATGGTCGTATAATCGATGGCACATTGACTTCTGCATAGTTCATCTGTGAGCTTCACATCCTGTTCTAGCAGAGCAAGCTTGGACGTTGTTTCGTACTTCGCACTATATACCTCAGGACCAGGTTTGGTGCGGTGGTGGGTCTGATTAGGAAAGAGGATAACCCCAAGTCCTAAAACAAGCGTAATGGTAGAAAGATAACGCCACATGATCAAGCCCTCCTATTTGTTTGTAGAAAAAGGCCAACTCGTAAATGAAAACAAATTAACTAAGAGTAGGGTTAGGAGAGCGGGATCGTTTTATGCATGTTATGTGGTGTTTTACATATACCACTTCGTTAACATTTATGGTAGGATAGAAGTAGCGCAATTATAGGAGGTCTTCTTACATGGCTGTTTTTAATGTGAAAAATGTTTGTGATTCCACGCGTACTAAACTCAAAGAAACGACGGCCAAAATGGAACTGTTTCTTAATCAACATTCGCTCTCACTGTTAAATGTGGAAAATGATCCAGCAATGGATGAGTTTTACCGCGGGTATTTACAGGACACTCGTCACCTTCTTGTTTTTTGTGAAGTGGCTTATGAGAAATTGGGCGTTAGCTTGAGACGTCCTACTTTTAATGTTGATTTTTCGGAAAAAGTGCTCTATGAGGTATATCATACATGTGTTAATACCTTTTTCTATCCGAAGAATGAGTGCTATTCCGAAGACGGTCGCTACGCTTATACAGGACAAGATGCGATTCGTTTCCGCAAGAAACCTTCACGTGAAGTTCGTGACTTAACGATCGAATTGTCCAAGGTATTTGAAGAGCTTCGGGAAGACTTAGCTTACTATGAAACAGATTACATCACACAACGCCGTATGCAAGGCGAAAAAGTTTAATATGCATGGAATAAGAAACATACAAAGGGATGCGACCAACGCATCCCTTTTCATTTAATAAAGGGGGAGAATATCTATGGAGCTAGAGCAATTAGTCAGAGTCAGCAAGACAATAATCAAGCTGAATCAACATCCTAGCGGAGGCTATGTGGCTTCTCCTCTTTTTCCACCGTATACCTATAGTTGGTTGCGGGATGGCACATTTATTGCAAACGCCATGGATAGGGTGGGCGAAACGAGTAGTGCTGAGCAATTTTACCGTTGGGTACATGGTGTTCTGAAGGGCAAGCGTCCGCAGCTTACGGAGCTTCTTCGAAAACACGAGAATAGAGAATGGATTGATCGTTCGGAGTTTTTAGGTACAAGATATCATTTGGATGGTCGAGACGATCATTCTGAATGGGGCCACTTTCAACTGGATGGCTACGGAGCATGGTTATGGGGACTTGTCGAACATATCCGTTTAACGGGTCATACATCGCTCTTAGAAGAGTTCAGAGAGAGCATCGAGATGACTGTGGACTATGTGATGACTTTCTGGCATTATCCGAACTTTGATTGTTGGGAAGAATATCCGGATTATGTGCATCCGGCTACGTTGGCTTGCTTATACGGGGGACTGAAAGCTCTTGGTGAGCTAGAATCCCGCCAAGCTCTGATCGAAAAAGCTAAGCTGATCCAACATTTTATACATACAAATGCTGTTCATGAGGGACGCTTTGTGAAATCCATACACTGCGTAAATGAAGTGTGGCAACCTGCTCTGAGTGGTGTTGATGCAAGTTTGATGTGGCTCGCCTTACCTTTTGGCGTGTGTGAATCAAGTGACCCTATTATGCTTCGAACCTTGCATGCTATTGAAGCTGATCTCAAACATGGCGGGATCCAACGTTACATAGAAGATCGGTATTACGGGGGCGGCGAGTGGTTATTATTGACCGCTTGGTATGGTTGGATTCAACATGAGCTTGGAAATACAGATGAAGCAAAGTTATGTTTAGCATGGATAGCGAGCAAGGCTGATGAGCTTGGGCGCTTCCCTGAGCAAGTAGATGACAACCTGCGGGAACCCGCTGTGTATGAAGAATGGATATCGAAGCATGGTGAACCTGCCGTACCTTTACTATGGTCCCATGCCATGTTCTTGGTCTTATCTGACAGTCTCAAATAAGCATATATCACTCTTAAGACGGGCAAATTGTTAACGGGGGTGATGATGATGCCAGCAGTCAAATGCGCAGTAGCCAATTGTGAATATTGGACTCAAGGAAACAACTGTCATGCAGACACGATCATGATAGAAATTGATCAGCATGCTAATGCCAGCTACAATGAAGAATTTGCGTCAGAGGAATCTTTTGATACTACTCATCATGATACTGCAACCAAAGCGGCTAATACGTGTTGCCACACGTTTAAGCCTGCCACCAAACATTAGGTATGTGTAACGCGGAGGTAGCATGAATAAAGAGGATCGTTCTTTAGACAATGCCACCAAGGAGCGATTCCAGAAGAGTCAGCTTCGTATCGAGAGCGGACTCCATGCCCAAGAAGAATATGCAGCTGAAATTGCTGTACCTCAGGCCAGAATAAACCGAGGATATGAGTCTACCTCGACAGTTTCTGATGAGGAAGTGGCTGAGCTAGTAGAAGCTGTAACACGCAATAAAGCAGTGGGTTACGTCGCGCTGTTCGTTGCGCTAGCCTCTTTGTTCGTTTGGCCAGTATTACTTGGGATTTCAGGTATTATTCTCGGTGTTATTGCTTTTGTAATGGGTAATAAGAGCATTGGCTCTTGGTCCGTTGCACTTGGTTTAATTGCCGTAGCCGCCTATTTTTTATTAGTTCCTTATTATGCATAGTTTTTTTCAAGCAAGCCGAGAAATCGGCTTGCTTTTATTTTTTTCTGAAAAAAACGTGAAAAAGAGCTTTAGAAGGCCAATATTCATG
>NZ_JBFUHL010000080.1:0-17861 GCF_056402415.1 Paenibacillus sp. P4_A9 | reverse complement strand
CCTTGTCCCTTCACTCCCCGAAAGGTACCGCCGACCCCTTCCTCTCCAGTAACATGATAACCCGTTATTCCGATAAGCGGCATTTTCCTCATCGCTCCACCTCTTCTCTCCACTATTTTATTCCGTGCGAATGAAACACATGACCTCTGGAAAGGAAAAGACACGGGTTGTTTTGTATCGTTAGTTCTATATCTTTGCCATTGGCACGGTCTTGCTTAGCGAGAGACTCTCTTTATACAGTAAATGTGTCTAGGGGATATCTTCGGTAGGATCAAGAAAAAAAAGAAAAGCCAGTTTAGTTTACTGGCTTTTCTTAAACTCAAGTTGAATACATTCTAATTACGGCTATCATTAAATTTGGCTGTTTGCAAAACTGCCGAGGGAGCGTAGCGAGCACGTTATACGGGTCAAGTTCATTCGCGATTATGCGCATATGTTTGTGTTGTGGCCTCGCGACACAAACATATGCGTTTTGAAATAAAAAATCCCCAATCTACGGGGGTCTCAAAGCATCTATCTTTGTGTCGCCGGACAGACAAGAACTTTATCACATTCCCGCATTTTAGTCGGGCCTAAAAAACACCACCGCCTTATTATTTTTATTGGCGGTGTTTTTTAATGGTCCGGCTGATTGATATGACGGTACCGGGAATATCCCCCTGTTCAGCCCGTCGAAATCGCTTTCAATCGCAATCGTTTTGCTTTTTATCCATTAGGCTGCTGCTCTCCTAATCGTTTCGCTTTAATCGGCTCCAATGGAACCGGGATATGATGGTATTTTAGCTTTGGTCCGTTCGTCGGAGCCGCCCAGCGGACCGCGTTTGCGATCACCCTTCGCACATTCGGGTTATGGTATGTCGGATACGTCTCGTGTCCCGGACGGAAATAGAAGACTTTCCCTCGGCCCCTATGAAACGTGCAGCCGCTTCGGAACACCTCCCCGCCTTCAAACCAGCTGACGAGTACGAGCTCATCCGGTGCTGGGATATCAAAATGCTCACCGTACATTTCTTCTTCCTCCAGCTCAAAATATAAGTCCAAGCCGTCTACAATCGGATGGGCCGGATCAACAACCCAAAGCCGCTCCTTCTCGTCGGCTTCGCGCCACAGAAGTCCGCAGCCCGTTCCCATCAAACGGCGAAAAATTTTTGAGCAGTGGCCGGAATGCAATACGATCAAGCCCATGCCGTCCAGCACACGCTGCTGAATCTTATCTACGATCAGATCGTCCACTCGGTCATGTGCCAGATGACCCCACCATACGAGGACATCAGTGCTGTTCAGCACGTCCTCCGTTAGACCGTGTTCCGGTTCTTCCAGCGTGGCTGTTCTAACGATGAACCCGTTCGCTAGCAGCCCTTCCGCCAACGCGCCGTGGATGCCATACGGATAGTTTTTCGCGACCTGCGGATTTTTTTTCTCATGCAAAAATTCGTTCCATACCGTTACACGTATCATGTCATCAGCTCCATTTCAGACGTTATTCGCATAATTCGGCTTCTCACCGCGTTCCACTTAGATTCAGCACGATTTACAACATCAATTAATTAGGACGGTGTAGTCATTCAACTATAGCTAGCATTCATATCCGGTCATTTCGTTCGTGAACAGCAGTTTATATTCCGCTTTGGTCATCGGCTCAGCGGATGCGGGAGCATACCGGAACTGAACGGCCCGACGTCTTTTTTCGGATAAATTCGGCGGAGTGCCGTGCACCAGCAAGCCCGAGAAGAACAGCACGCCCCCCGGTTTGAGCGGAGCTACAACATCTCCCGAAACATCGACATGGCTGTCGCATATTTGCCAATCCCTCACGGCATAATGTGGAATACAACCTTTGACATGGGTTCCGGGAATGACATGCATGCAACCATTGTCAATCCCTGCTTCATCAAGGGCAACCCAGATGCCTGCAATTTCTTTCCGATAATCCAGTGAACCATAAGCCATATCCTGGTGCCACGGTTTCTCAACTCCGCCACGAGGGGGCTTGATCAGACCCTGACTGTCCAACAATTTTGCTTCTTCTCCGAAAATACGACTCAACACATTCTGAACTCCCAGATGGAAGGCGATTTTTCGCAAGGCGGGCGCATAGTCGACAAAATCATGGATTTTTCGCACTGCCAGTTCTCTTTCCTCGGGAGTATGCAAATCGTTAAGCTTCCCTTCAAACTGGACTTTTGGCCCCTCGATTTTGCCTTGTATGATGTCCGATATCTCCTGCTTGGCATCCGCGACCTCCTGATCCGTGAATACCCGGTCTGCGATGAGAAACCCATCTCGCTTATAGCGTCTTATAGCTACATCATCAACATCTTCAATACTCGCTGCGCGTTCTTGCGCCACCTGATCGTAGCGATACATCGTACGGGCGATAAATTCCGCTTCTTCAGGCGTAGGCTTATAGAGACTCATGTTCTACTCCACCTTTTCTTTCAGCTGGAAATCTCACCGTGTCTCAACCCCTAGACGTATGTTCATCAATCTAGAATTGAGGCAAAAATGATTGATTTGCTTGCATTAACTCTTCCGCCATCTTCCTTATGCTGCTGTAATCCAAATGACTGCAAGAAGGATCGTTATATAATGCTTGTAGAGACAATTCAAAGTCACCCTCCGTAGCCGCCTGATAAATCGTTTCCGAATTCTCCAAGTGTGGTAGAACAAGCCTGTTCAACGAATCAGGCAACGGTCCAGCTGTGAGAGGTGTAAAACCTAGCGGGTTGATGACCCCGAGTGTTTCTACGATGCCGCCAAACGGTAAGCTGGGGATTTGTCCAATGTTAGGAACATTGATCACATCGATAAATTCCTTGTTACAGACGAAGGCTTCGATGATATCGGCAGCCGTTTCTCTTGAACGTTTGTATCGAATTTTCCCTGAGCCTTCAATCATAGCCGTCACTTCCGCTTCGCGTTTGTTGAACGATGCCAGCCTTTCATCCACTGTCGTTCTGTGAATGCGATATTGCTCCAGCCTGTTCTCGCTGCCAGAAATCACGTTCGACAAAAACTCGCATGTATGGCGGTCTCCGAAATAAGGCAAATATCCGAACGTCTCATATAACTCGCTCGTCAAATATTTGTTGGAGCTGAAGCCCTTGCCATCCCGATGCACACCTTTAATCAGATCGACGATTTTACCGTTCTCTCCGAGTTTTTCCCTCAGTAGGGCATACCCATCCTGCCCATTAACTTTAAAGTCCAGCAGCCAGAAAAAATGATTGACTCCGCCAAATCTCACATTCAATTGTTCCTCGGACTCAAGTCCGAATATCTCCTGTAAAATCACATAATTCTCGAATAATCCATGACATAATCCGACTGTCCTTAAGCTGGTTCTGGCATAGAACGATTTGGTCAAACAAGCCATCGGATTTGTATAATTCAAGACGACGGCATCATTGGAATACTTCGATATTTTGTCTGCCAATGCGTTGAATACTGGGATATTTCGTAAATTCCGACTCCAGCCGCCGGGGCCCACCGTATCTCCGACAGTCGCGTAGATCCCATACTTCTCCGGGATGGCGATATCATGCCTCATCGTTTCAAGTCCCCCGGTGGAAATGCAAATGATTACGAAGTCACATCCATCAAACGACTCTTCTTCCCGATTAGTGGCAATGAACGTATGATTCGCTTGCAATTCGGCGTTCATTTTTTCCCCTAACCGTTTGATTCTCTGGGCACTTGCCACATTTTTATCCAGAAGGTAGAAATCGATCCCTTCCAGCTCCTCAATCAGCATGATGTCTTTAATGATACCGGGGCACCAGTTGACACTTCCGCCTCCGACGAATACTAGCTTAATTCGTTTCTTCATCGCGATTCTCCTCAAAATTAAGTTTCGTCAGTACAGACAAAACCCCATCTCTTTAGGTCTGGCAAATCTAAATAAGTAAGCATTTCGGGAATGATAATACTTGATATATCGTATTCGTCGTAATGACGCATTCGGACCCAATCGGCTACACTATGCATTACATTGATTGTTTGGGTATGGACAATGCGCGATTCCAGACAAGAGGCGAGTTCCGCATAGATCCCTTGCCGTCCATCGCCGTAAAGCTGCAGATCGTCTACAGTCAACATGGACCACTCGGCGATCATTTCTACCGCTCGAAGCACGTCATATGTACGCATGGCGGCCAGGCTATCGCCCAACCAGAGCAAGTCGTTTGCTAACTTATGAATGACTCCATAAAAGGCTAGCGGATCCCGATATTCAGACCCATACGGAAGCAGTGGTCCAATCCCCGTTGTATCCAGAACGACTACAGTGCGTCCGCTGCGACAAGTTTCGCGTATCCACGAACGGTGAGCCTGCAGGTTGCTAGTACCCCCGTCCCAAACCGCGATCGTCGCCGGCATCGGTTGAGTGGCTCCAGCCAATCGCTGATCCAAGAAGGTGTACGCATGATTGAGGAGACCTTCTTGAGACCACCACAAGCTGCTGTATACAATAAATTCATCTTCCAAGCCGATGACTTCATGTCGAGCATTCAAATCGTGGCTTTTTCGACTATTCCTCACTTTGCTAGTGAGCCATTGCAGCGCCTTGATTTTCCGCTCACTATCCGGAATACCGTCGCGTTTTTCCTCTACCTCGCCCAGACGATCCGAATTTTCTTCATGAACCCCGCGCGAGTCATTGAATTCCCCGCGAATTTGCCCGGATTTACAGCACATTAATTCCGCGGGAGGAAAAGGTTTAATCTGACGCCTGCTGAGCGAAACAGCTTTCCCCGACAAATGCTTGGCAAAAAATGCGGCTGCCTCCTGGGCCATTGCAGGACTGTAGCGATGATCGATCGCCTCCTCATATAAGCCCATAGCATCTAAGCGTTCATACATGTCCCAGAAACGCTTGGTTCGTTCAACGGTTCTTCGTGTGCCCTCGATCGGGAAAAAATCGTAGGTGGCGGCCAGCACTAGAACTGGACGCGGTGCCATCTGCATCAGAATATCCTCATGATCAAAGCCGAGTTTGGTCATCCCGTTCCAAATTTGTTCGGCGTCCTGTGCCTGATTGGTGTATAAATAAGTTTGCCGGTTCATCACAAAAGTTGCCGGAGCAGCCGCAGCTATCCGCGGATCGCACATCATCATTAGAGAAGTTTGCGTCCCCCCGCCTGAATTGCCGGTAACCCCGATATTCTGCGCATCGACTTCCGGTCTGCTGATCAAATAATCGACGGCACGCATCGCGTCATGGACAAAATATCGGGCGATACCGTCTCCTAGCGGCAAGCATTGGCTTCCGGCATAATCGTGCTCTTGCGTTCCGCATCGTACAATTGACTTTTTCCATTGTGGCTCATAGTAACTGAAGCGTTCGCCCTGACCGACCGGATCCACCGCTAATACGATCAGCCCAGCATTGACCAGATATTGGCACACGATTTGATACTCTTCAGCATGCTTCGCCTGATCGTGATGCCCGCACAAGAAAAGCACGGCTCCTGTCGGCGTCTTTACCGAATCCGGAATATATAGGTTGGAAGTCACATAAACCGAAGGGCGAGACTCGAAAAMTATCTTCTCAATTCGATATCCTTCGCCCCTAACAACGCCCATGACCTTAGAGTTCAGCGGTTCGCCGAGAGAGGGTAACCCGCCCATCGATTCGATGAACTTCTCGCGCATCCATTTATTGCGTGCTTCCAGTTGCTTAGTGTCAGAAATCCCATCGCGAGCTCGGTCTCCTTTTTCAAACTCCTTCTCGGAAATTTCGTAAACAAATGACTTGAATTGATGCTTGACGTCGTGCAACGAAATCGTTCGCTTTTCCAAATGCCGGATGCTCAAGTCACGTCCCCCCTCAAAAGCGTTACAATAAATAAAGCTGCAAAAACGGATAGACGTATAAGATCGGCGACTTACACGTACTGTTCCATTTTATGTTCGGCCCCTTCTCAATAAGTGCTAATCGGATATCTCAATTAACTGATTTATTGTTGTTCATAAAAGGTGCTCACTCTGCCCGTCAATAACAGCAGTGTGTCGTAAGAACCCGCGTAGACTCTAATTATCTGAAGTTGCCGTCTTTTCATGTAGGGTGTTGGAAACAAACTGACAACATTTTTTGCATTACGTGTAAGGTACGGTTATGAACTCGCCACCTCGTCTGATGCTTTCAATAATCGCGTTCGTCAAGTAAACGGTTCTGCAGCCTTCCTTCACCGAAGGGGTGAAAAGCTTGCCCGTTCGTATGCTTTGCGCGAACGCGAGCCATTCAAAGCGGAAATAGTCCTCGTAAGAAAGCGACTGAAGCCCATGGCCCATAAAAAAACCGATCGGTTGGTCAGGAAGGACGATGTCAGGACCGGACCCAAGCACATCATCGGCCATAGCCGATCTGACCCAATCGCCGTCTCTTGCGCCATAACGTTCGTAACGGACGTTTTTGTTATCCTCGACATAAATTCGCGAATACTCGCCCATGATGTCGGCGTTGATGTCCCCATTATGGGAGGAAGATTCCTTGATATGAATCGTGCCGTGCGGTCCGTCAGCAGACCGGACATAGGCCAGCACCGAAATAAACCCGTCGTTCGAATCGGTTCGGTCCCCGGTTATCGAAGCGGATACGACGTCCGGATTGCCGCCGAAAAAACGCCATAGATCGATGGCGTGCACGCCATGGGCATGGATCAACCCTTCCGCGCGGGTGGCAGTCCCCCATACCGATGCCGTTCCGATATTGCTGCACGTCAAGTGGGTCGTCGCGACATAACTGATTTTACCGAATCCGGCCGAACCGGACACGTTTTTGGCCAACCGCTGGGCGGGCGAATACCGGCTCGTATATCCGACTTGACCGCAGTCGCCATACTTATCCGCAAGCTGTTCCAAGCTAATGGCGTCTTCGTTCGTCAAGGCGATAGGCTTCTCAGACAAAAATGGAATTTGCCGTTGGAGGCAAGCTTCAGCCACAAGCACATGCAGAGAAGGTGGCCCGATCACCGCTACGGCATCGGGGACGATCTCGTCGAGCATGAGCCTGAAGTCGGCAAACGTCTGTTCGACGCCCAACTTCAACGCCAATTGCGATAATTTTGACTGATCGACATCACAGAGGGCAGTCAGTTCAAGCCCCGGTATTTTCCCGATCGTCGAATAATGCAAGGCACCCATCGGACCGCATCCGATACCGGCGATTCGTAAAGTCCGTTCTGACATCGGCAGTCACCTCTTTAAATGGAATAGATTAGGATACATTCTCGATTGGGATGCCTCTTTCTCGTGCGACGGACTGGACATGCTCGTAAGCCTGTTTGATATCTTCCAGCCTGACAAGATGCTCGATCATGGCAGGCGTACCATTCGGCAAACGCGATATGCAGTCTAGGTAGGTGTCGAAATCGAACACGCCGTTGCCGGGTTTTCTCTGCTCGATGCAAGGAAGGTAGGACTCCCCCGGTGCCAGGTCCTTAAGATGCACTGACCAGATACAGTTCTCCAATACGGCAAACGCGCTTCTGATATATCCGCTATGATCGTAAATGTTGTCAAAACTCAAGCAGTTTGCGATATCCATATGTCCCTGAATGTGGGGACTGCCGATCTCGCCAATAATCGATGCAAGCTCCTCCGGCGTCCGAACGACGCTCGTATATACCATTTCAATCAAAATTCTGGAACGAAGCCGTTGTTTGGTAGCTTTATCCGCAATCATAAGGCACGTTTCTTTCAACAGCTCCCATGATTCGCGCGTCCGGTTACGATGATGCGGACCGTAATCGTTGTAGCCGCCTACGCAGATCGCCAAATTCAAGCAGCCGATCTGTTCCGCAATGGACATTTGCTTCACGAGCGATTCCGCAAGCGGCCTGCATTGGCCTCGTTCGAGTGGCTGCAGCGTCATGCTGGGATTGTACTCGGCCAACGAAACGCCTGATTTCTGCAATGCTCGCGACAGTCGCGTCGAACCGCTTTCCCAATCCGATTCTTCTTTGGGAAAGTTGGTCATGGTAAGCGTAATGTTCTCGCGGGCAAGCGACTCAACCGATTTTTCGATGCTGAATGCGCCGTTTACGAAGACGCTCTCGTCATGCGGCAGACAAGTCCCCAATTTCATCCGTGGCTCCCCCATTCGAATTAAATCTTTCTTTTTTGGGAGGCCGCTGTTCGACGGTCTCCCGAATGAATCCCAATTAAGAACGGCTTGCCCAGTTACAGGCGGATTACTTGGCTGCCGTTTGCAGCGCTTCTCCATGCCGCTTCAGTCAGACGCGCAATTCGCAAGCCGCAGCTCGAAGGAGCTGCGGCTTCACTTACTTTGCCGAGGATTAGATCAACAAAGTCACGGTTCGGGTCGCTTGAAGCCGGAAGCTCATCCGTCACTTCGACGATCTCCCGCTGACCTTCCTTGGCGACGAAGATTTGCTCGTTGCGGAACAGCACCGTTCCCTTGTCACCGTGAATGGATACGTCTTCATGCCAACCGATCGAGGCGCTTCCCACAACGTTAAATGTTGCAATCGCGCCGCCTCGGAAACGGACCGTAACCGCGGAATCGATATCGACCTGCGTCCCCCGATTGTCGATGAAGGCGGACACGCTTTCCGGCTCGAGACCGGTCACCCACAGCACGACATCGAGCAGATGGCTGCCGGAATCGTTAAGCTGTCCACCACATGACAAGGCCAGATCTTGCCGCCACGTGCCGGTCGAGCCATTTAGCCAGCTCTGTGCCTGATACGCGCAAATGTAATTAATTTTTCCTATTTCACCGTTTTGGATCAAATTCCGAATATAAATATAAGGCCCTTGTAAGTGGCGCTGATAAGCGACGGCGAGATGCTTGTTCCGCGTTTCCGCTTGAGCGATTATGCGTGCCGCATTCTCGGATCCGTCAACAAACGGCTTCTCCATAAGCACGTGCAAGCCGCCTTCCAAGCAAGCCATTCCTTGCTCAAAGTGCATGCTGTGCGGCGACACGATCACGGCGGCATCGGCGCCTGACTTGGCTATCGCTTCCTGGTAATCCGTAAATACTGCTACGCCTGAAAGCTCCGGAAAACGCAATTTCGTTTGTTCAACCGCCGCCTCGGACGGGTCCGCGAACGCGATGATTTCCGCTTCCGGCACTTTTAACAGTCTGCGAATATGGGTTCTACCCATCCCACCGACGCCAATCATCAAAAAGCGAATCTTTTCCATACAAAAGCACCTCCTGAATTGGTTGTAAAATTTGTCTTCCCATGATTCCCATACGACCGACGACCCATCTTGGCCACTTTTTTTCTCCGTTAGGAACTATATTTTCGGGAAATATCAACCGTCTATTTCCAAATACCATGTTTACGTCCATGCCTCTTTACCGGAAAATGACATACAGTCACCTTCGACAAATTTGGGGAATGGTAAATATGTATTGATACCTCCGACTTCCTTTCCCCTCAGAAGGAATTGGCAAGTCCAAGGCTGTGCAGTGATTCGGGTTGTCGTGGGAATATAACGGAAAGTCAATCCGCATCTGCGTTTGGATGAGCGATTCGGGTTGGATCCATGAATGATGTTCGGATGATGGATCGACACGTCGCCCGCTTTCAAAATAAGATCCACGGCGCGAGACTCATCCACGTATTTCAGATCGATTTGAGATTCAAGCGGGTTAGGCACCTCCGTGTTGACATGCCACTCCTTCAAATCCAATTTATGCGTGCCGGGAATAACTCGCAAACAACCGTTTTCTGTCGTAGAATCGTCGACAGCCACCCATAAGGTTACAACTTCTACTGGATCAAGCGGCCAATATACCCCATCTTGATGCCAGAGAACCGGTTGACCTACAAACGGTTTTTTGGTGAAATAACTGGATGCGAACAACGCGATATTCGGGCCGATAAATTGCTCCGCAATATCCAACATTCTTGCGTCGCCCGCCAATCTAAGCCAGAAAGGATCGTACCGCACTAAATTGTGGTCGGCCGTTTCGCGCCGGTCTGGATATTTTCGGTCAAGCCACTCGACATGTTCTTTAAGCTCGGCAACCAAATGAGGATCCAACATATCTGGAATGACAACATACCCGTCTTTTTCGAATTGCTCGACATAAGCCTTAGCCATCATCAAAACCTCCAATGTGCTCCCTTACAGTTCACTCGTTTTCACCATGCACACTATCGTTTAATCTTTGAAACCATTTATAAGATAATGTTCACTTTTTGGCAATTAAAGCAGTAGTAGGGCTTTTCTTTGTCGATCGTTTGAAAATCCGTCCATACGAGATAAAAGGATTTACCATCTTCCGCTATCCAAGAGGGAGCAATTTGCGGCTGATACGCTCTGGCTTTCTCATCGCCTGCCGGAGTCCAAGCCGTTTCCTCATGGATTTGCGACCACGGCCCCCACGGCTGCTCGGCGATCCAAACCCCCAAGTAACTTGGCTTGGCAAACCATTCCCCTTTCTCATCTATCCCCATACCCCAATTCGCCATCATATACACATCGAGCCCTGCGTTGTATACGACACTGGGATGCCAAGCGTATGGATGTAATTTCGTGTTCACCCAACCGGAAGGAAAGGTGTGCACCACGCCGCGTTCCTCAATGCGCGAACTCCAGACGGCGGAGCCGTCCGCCCGGAGGGAAACGAAGAAATCATATGCTGAACGATCGAGTATCTTATCTTTAGGAACGCGGCAAAGCGCCAATTGATTCATGGTTCCTTCCGTATTACCGTTCGGTGCATAAAGATACACGAATCCATCCCGGTTATGCTCGTAATTTTTGCCCATCTGCAATACAGTTATCAACGAGAAGGCATCATCCGGTTCGCAAAAGAAGGCCATATTTTCACGATTGCGTTCTTCCCACGATTCCCATACTACCGATGACCCGTCTTGATTCTTCCAGGATTGTCCAAGGTCGGGGGAGTAGATCAGCTTCGCACCCACAAACCGCGGCTCCGGCTTCTCAAAAAAAGGATGGTTAGGGGTGCTCATGAAATGGTAGATGTTATGATCGAGAGCTAAAATCCCGAAGCCGTAATAACGGCTGGCCAACCGAGTGCCCCATTCATTCTGCAGATCCGGAAATCCTTCAAGATGGCGGAAAACCGTCTGTTCGGGTGTGCCCTCAAAACTAAACACACGCGAGTTATAATCCTTGCCTGTATGGCCGGCAATATCAGTCCATCCCTTGCCGTCACACAAAGAAGTGAATACGGCATCGTTGCCAGCCCATGTCATATGCCAATTGTCACCCGAGCCGCCCGTTCTTTGAATCGTTTCCTCCAAGCGTTGTAAACCTTTAATTTGAATCATTGTGCAACATCCCCTTTCTTTATCAAATGGTTACAGTCTCACTTCCGCACCGATGCGGGCAGATTCGTAAATAGCACTCAATACCGTAATCATATCCACACCGTTCTCCGGTACAAATATCGGTTCTTTACGGCCTTGTACCACATCGATGAAATGATAAATGTTCTCATGATGACCTGAGTTTGACTTTTTGCGGATTTGCGGTATCAAATCACATAGCTTTCCTTCGACCTCGGTTATGAATTTCAAATTGCTGTTCCTTAAAATAATGCCGGCCTTCGTCCCCCTGAGTTCAACAAACGTCATTTCCTCTTCAACATTCGAAGCCCAACTGAATTCGATTTGCAGCGTTGCTCCGTTCTCGAATCGTATGAACCCGGTTGCCAAGTCCTCTACATCGATCGTCCCTTCCTCTTTCGTTTCACCGAAGTAGCTATGCTCGGAATCCGATATCGCAGTGTCGGCAAACTTACTATAGGTTGCACCGCTAACCGCCACCGGCTTTGGATTTCCCATAAACCACATGGCCAAATCAATAAAATGCACGCCGAGATCTATTAGCGGTCCTCCGCCTGAGATCTCTTTATTCGTAAACCATCCGCCCCGACCGGGAATACCTCGGGTGCGCACCCAACCGCAGCGTCCGGTATAGATTTCTCCCGCATGACCTGCATCCACAAATTGTTTAATATACTGCGTCTCCGGCCGGAATCGATTATTGCGCATCACCATCAGCCTGCAATTGTTGTTTTTAGCCGCATCAGCCATCTTCCTCGCTTGCTCCGGGTTAATATCATCGGGTTTTTCGCAAAATACATGCTTGCCTGCTTGTAGAGCCGCAATCGCCACCTCGGAATGGTATATATTAGAGGTGCAAATATCAATGATATCGATATCTTGCATTTCCAAAAGGTCCCGGTAATCATTCGTAACTACTGAAACATCATATTGTGCTGCTAATTTCTCTGCCTTTTCTTTGACAATGTCGCAAAGTGCGATCACTTCCGTTTCAGGATGCTCCGTCCACGCACGGATATGGAGAGATTTGCAAATATTTCCAGTTCCTACTATGCCAACTTTTAATTTTTTGCTCATCTTCTCACCCCATCTGGTATACATCAGCAATATTAGGTCTAAATCACTTCACGATCATCGTTGCTTGGTAGAATCGGGAAGGAATTGTGCGGCTCCAGCTGGTACCAAATCGCGGTTGACGATATATCGCTTTGCTGCGGCAAATATCTTCCGCCGGTTCTCCATCCCAGGTCTTGGATCGTTACCCTCAGATCTTCTTCGAATCGGATAGGGTCTAGAACATGCCATCGATACATGCCGAATCGTTGTTGGCTGCGGTATAAACCGTCAGGCTTTATTACCTGGTGCATGCCCAAGAAAGCAGTGGAATACGTGCCATATTCTCCTTTCGGGTGCTCCCAGTTCCAAGCACCGCCGAAGTAATCCTCCGTTCCGGTGCCGCAAATCGTCGGATATTCCATATCTCCGTCCAGATAGAATTTGATTTCTCCTTCTCCCCACCAACCCGTGTTATTAACCTGCCAGGCCAAGTAAGTACCGACATAATGACCCTTGCCCTTGACGCCGTCCAGGATCGTATGAACATCCTTAGATGCAACGGGATTGCTTCTTCTCCACTGGGCATGGAAATAGGCTATATCGTCTGGTACATCTGTCAATGTGTAATCAATTTGATAGTAGAGAGTAACTTTATCAAGTCCGAGGTTTTCCGCTGTTATTTTGGCAGTCTTTCTAAACGGCATTTGCCAATAACTATTCATTCCTCCGGCAGGATTGACCGCAATCGGGAAGGAGTTGACGTTACATCGTTCCTGCCACCCATTGCAGAAGAAATCTCCTGCTGGCACCTCTACGGAAGGTTCCTCTTCGTTATCCCAATACATACGAATAATCAGATTACGCCAATGTCCGGGAGAGCAGGTCAACCAAATATGCTGAATAGCACCTGGTCCATCAATTTCTGCCAGTGTGAATGTAGACCCCGCCGGAATTTCTACCGAAGGAGATACTTTCCAACCTACTCCTAAATCACGTGCGCTTCTGGCTCCGGTCCCTTCCGTTGCCATGCCGCCCTTTCCTTTTTCTCCAGTGAAGTTTTCAGCACTAATCGAACGAGTTTTGGCGTTTGATACCCTCGCCAGGTTTCCAAGCCCCATATCCAAGCCATTAAATCCAATCATGCGATCTCTCCTGCCTTTAAATTACTGTTCTGAAAAAAAGTACAGCATTCTCATAATTCGAGCGCTGTACAATTTGATTAAGGATTATCCCTTCAGCAAGCTTTCAAGATGATTTAGGATCTCGTCATCGATATGGCAGCCGGAAGCCTTGACGTTCTCTTCCAGCTGTTCCAAAAGGGTGACTCCGACTACAGCACTGGCGATATTGCCATGCCTAAGAACCCAGGCCAATGCCAGCCTGGCTGGTTCCATTCCAATTTCTTCGGCATAACGCCGGATTCGGTCGGCACAAGCTATCTTTTCGGCAGAAAGATGTCCCATTTGTTGTACATAATCGGTATAGCCCCGAGAAGTCGCAAGAGCTTCCGGATTCGAATACTTTCCTGTTGCCACCCCTTCTGCCAGAGGCGAAAAGGCGAAATGTCCGATGCCTTGCCGGCTTCCGAATGACAGCATCGATTCTTCTATTCCCCGGTAAAAATAATTGTACTCCAACTGATGAGCAATCATGGGCGGCAGACCGATTTGTCGTCCCAATTCGGCCGCCTCCGTCATCTGCTCCTCTGTCCATTTGCTGACTCCCCAATACAGTACTTTGCCCTGCCTTATCAAATCGCTTACGGTTCTTAGCGTTTCCTCCAAAGGAGTATCATGATCGAACCTGTGCAAGTAAAAAATATCTACGTAGTCTGTTTGCAGACGTCGCAGGCTCTTCTCGCACGATTCCACCAAATGCTTACGAGACAGCCCTCGGTCGTTCGGATCGTCGCTCATCGGAAAGAACGCTTTGGTGGCCAATACGCAACGAGACCGTTCAATCGGCTTGAGCGCTTTGCCAATGATCGTCTCCGCCTCGCCGTACTGATAGTAATCGGCCGTATCGAAGCTGTTGATCCCAAGGTCTAACGCTCTGTGCAGGATTCGAACGGCGTCCGATTCCCTAACCATGGAGCCGAATGTTATGTAAGAACCGAGCGAAATCTCGCTCACCTTCAACCCGCTGTTTCCGACTGTTCTATATTTCATGTGATTTCATTCCTTTTATCCGTATGGTCCCGGTCTATGAAGTCCTAGAAGTCTCTTTCTGCGTGGGTTTGCGCGATCGATAACATCTTGCGGCAGCTGATAGTTCACAAACGGATAAAACCTTTGCGAAACCCAACGCCTGCCATAGTGAACCTGTTGCACGATCCGAGGATTATCGCTTACATTCTTAGCGCCACGATGCCACGTTTGTCCGGAGAATATGAGACAATCGCCCGCTTTCGCCA
Source organism: Paenibacillus sp. P4_A9 (assembly GCF_056402415.1). Lineage (NCBI taxonomy): Bacteria > Bacillati > Bacillota > Bacilli > Caryophanales > Paenibacillaceae > Paenibacillus > Paenibacillus sp. P4_A9. The sequence goes on along the minus strand of NZ_JBFUHL010000080.1, from coordinate 3,095 downwards.
GTACCGAGTGTACTCCAGTTCCTTTATATATAGGGGGGTCTTCCTTCGGATTCGGATGGCTGCCGCTGCGGTGGCTTCCCGGAATCAATTGGGTAGGACCCATATCTTCGGTTACATCGACCAGATAATAAATACAAGTAAAGTGGTATATCGGAATTTGTATTCGCGGATCCAACTCCACTCCTTCCGGTATCGGAAGGTGCAGTTCCTCATCCACATGCCAATTGTCAATTCCAGTACCTCTCGGGGTCTTAATCGAAGTCATCCCAAAAATATGACAATTTCTCCCCAGAACGGCTTCAGCAAAGTCGTTAACGAAAGGTTGATCGAGTAATTCCTCGAATACCTCTCCCTGTTCGAACATTCTAAGGCGTAATATGTCAGAGTTATATACAGGATCCGGTGGTTCTGAGAAAGCTTTCTCTACATTTTCTCTCAGATCATTTACTTCCTCTTGTGTCAATACTTGCTCCAGTACTGTAAAGCCCCGTGCATGGAAATCTTCGATATGCTCCTGCAGCGTTCGCATTGGAAACCATCTCCCTTTTGATGTAATACTTTCATCAAGTGCCACCGATAGAAACGGGGATTTGTGGCCATAGCTAAATCCCCCACTTATCCCTGGCTTCTTTCATCCCGATCTTGCCGGTACGATAGTGCCCTTTCGGACTTTCTCCTACCCATCTCTCATCCACCGGATCCGATCGGAGCTGATAACGGGTATCAACACTTAATCTGAATTGGTTGGTCGTATTCGTCAAGGATCCATGCATCAAATACATGCCGAATATAAGGGCATCGCCCGCTTTGAATTCGGTTGTCGCCCATCGTCCGCCAAATTTGTCGACCATTTCCAGCGGATCGTTAGAGAAGCCTTCTCCGGATATGTCGTCGCGATCGCTATCCACATCCATACGCCCGTAAGTTTGTTTGATCTTCTCGAAATGGTGGGATCCGAGGCAAACGCTGACTCCGCCCATCTCATAAGAAATATCGCAAAGCGGAGTCCAGCAGGTATACAAATTTTTCGTTCCGCGCCCCATATAGACGATATCATAATGTGCGGGTGAACTTTCTCCATGCGACACGTTCCGGGCCCATTTGAAATCGTACGTTAAGCATTCCCCGCCTAGAAAACGATCGAAAAAGCCCATAATGCGGGGGCCTTCCACTACCTTTACAAGTTTCGGCAGCTTCTTGTTGGTATATATTCCACCCCCTTTGCCCGGTGCAATTACCCCCTCTTCAAGAGGATAATTGGGGTCAAGCTTGCCTCTTTCATGCAGGATTTGAAGCGCTTCCATTCTTGCATCAAGCACTTCTTCACGGTTATGGAGTCCGCGAATCAATAAGTACCCGTCTTCCTGCATACGTTTCCTAAGCGCTTCGGTATCGCCAAGAATGTCGTTCGAGTCTCTCATCTCCGTTATGTACTTACCGTCTAGCTCAAATTCGCATTTGCCCATCATGACTTTTTTCATGGTTTTAACCTCACCGCTCGCGTTTTCTGATTCCCTTGCTTGTTCTTTCTCTGACTCTAAACGGGTAAGGTCCCTAGAGGAGCTCTCCACCAATCGGGATCGCCTTTAAGCTCCGCTTTGTCCTGCGCGATCCATTCCTTCCAATGGGTTTCATCCAGCTGGGTAAATCCGGAATTGGCTCTGCCTCTCTCAATGTGGCTATGTCCGCCGAATAATCGCAGCATGCGACGGTCATTTCTTTCCGCAGCTTCCTTGATAAGCTGACTTATATTCGGCCCGTCGAAGTTGCAATCCGGTTTGTACCAAGTGTAGGTATACATGCCTCCCAACAACAATCGGTACCTATCGGAGGTGTTATAGCTTCCAGAGTGAAGAAGTCCGGAAAATATAATGACATCGCCAGACTTCAGCGAAAGCACCACTTCATCCGGGTTGGGCTTTCCTTTTTCTTCAGGAGGAATCACCATCGGCTTCCGGTGCGTTCCAGGAAGGACCCGAAGAGGTCCGGTCTCCTCCGTCATATCTTCCAGATAAGTAAGCGCCAAAATTTGCCGAGGCGTTTGATAATCCGTGCTTGTCGGTACGAAGGCGTACATATCGCGATGCCATCCGATCACCTTGTTCGCTGCCTCTTCCTTCGCTATCGGAGAAAATACGTTCAAATTCGCATCGCCGATTTGAATTTGCGGCCCCATGACCGATTCGATAAAATCGAGTATGGTCGGATTGGCCGTTAGCGGAAGCATAAGAGCCGGATACCGTTCCACCATATCTCTTACGAGATAGACCCACTGATCTACATCTCCGAACAATTCTTCACGAATTTGCAGGCATTTCTCTTTCCAATACGCAATCTGTTTCTGATCGAACAATTGCTGAAATACGGTATAGCCGTTTTCCTTAAATTCCGCTATATGCTCGGACAGGTTGAGCAACTCTGTCAAATACGTCACCCCCTTTACATTGAACTTGGAGCCAAAATTCGTTTAACGAAGTCTTGCCACCAATCTGCAGGTCCGATCAGTGCCGCATTATCTTCCGCTATCCAATCCTGCCACTGCTGCTCCGTTGGTATTGTAAAGCCCGAATTGGTTCTGTTTTTTTCCACCTGTCCATAATTGCCGAGCAAGCGCAGCATGCGGCGGTCGTTCCTTGCGGCAGCTTCTCGAATCAGCGTCTTGATATTCGGGCCATCAAAATTGCAATTCGGCCGATACCAGACATTCGTATACATGCCGCCCATCAAGATCCGAAATCTATCCGGAGAAGTGTTATGGCTGCCCGTATGCAATATTCCCGAGAATACGATTACATCTCCGGCCTTCATATCAAGCTTTAATTCATCGGGATGAGGAATCCCCCTTTCATGCCTTTGCAGCACGGCCTCCCTCCGATGAGTGTGTGGCAGTACGCGAAGAGGCCCGTTCTCGTCGTTCATATCTTCCAAATAAGAAAGCGCCAGGACTTGCCTTGGAATTTGATAATCGTTGCCCCTCGGAACCATCGCATACATATCTCGATGCCAACCGGTTACTTTATTTTCTACTTTTTCTTTAGGCTGGGGGGAAAAACCGGTAAAGCCTGCGTCACCGATCTGGATGAAAGGACCCATAA
>NZ_JBFUHL010000079.1:0-17862 GCF_056402415.1 Paenibacillus sp. P4_A9 | reverse complement strand
CCTCTTGGATGAGCGGACTGTTGTTCAACGCTCTGGAAACCGTTGTGTGCGATACACCCGCGAGCTTCGCAATATCCTTAATGGTTGCGCTCATGCCTTCACCTCTATCTGAAGCATATCACATCTATGCACACGTTAACAATAGTCTTTTTATGATGCAAAAAAACTCCCTTCTCAGGGAGTTCTTCACGTATTATTCTTTGAAAAAGGCCGGTAAATACGGACGATTCTGCTCTAGCATCTCATCCATCAATGTCTTGGCAACGGAAACAGAAGGCACTAGCGGATGATGAACGAGTGCCTGAAGAACAAGGTCACGACTTCCCGTGACAGCCGCTTCAATTGTTAATTGCTCGTAGGTTTTGACCGCATGGATAAGTCCCTTCACATGCTCAGGAACCTTGGTTAACCCCATGGGTACGGGTCCTTGACCTGTCACGACGCAATTGACTTCAATGCAGGCATCGTTTGGCAAGAAATCAATGATCCCATTGTTACTAACATTCAACGTCTGAATGTCCCGTCTATCATTATAGAGCGAGATCATTAGATTCACTGCGGCTTCTGAATAATAGGCGCCGCCGCGCTGTTCTATTTGTTTCGGTTTCTCCTGTAAATTAGGATCCTTATATAGCACAAATAGTTCATCTTCTACGCGTTTGACAACTTCAGCTCGCGTGCCGTTCTCCTTCAGCGAAGCCAGTTGTTCTTGAAGCATCACGTCCTTCAGATAGAAGTACTTCAAATAGTAGGAAGGCAGCGCTTCAAGTGAGCGGAGGAAATCGGCATCCCACTCGGTTGCGGGAACATTCTTGCCGCTGTAATCTTCTCTTTTATCTAGAAGTTCACTAAGTTTATCTTCACCGTTAATCTCAGCACGAGTCACCCAGTGAAGATGATTTAAACCGACGAACTCGGTATAAATCTGCTCCGGCGCAGCGTTATATTTCTTCATCAACCATTTGTGCAAACCGATTGGCGCATTACATAGGCCTATGCTTTTCACCTTCGAGTGTTTATGAATCGCCTCTGTTACCATTCCTGCTGGGTTCGTAAAATTCAAAAGCCATGCATTCGGACTTAGCTCCTCGATATCCTTGCAAATATCTAAAAGCACAGGAATCGTCCGGAGCGCTTTCATCATCCCGCCTGGCCCCGTCGTTTCCTGACCAATTACACCATATTTATTCGGGATATGCTCATCCCATTTGCGAGCTTCCAATAAGCCTACACGCATTTGTGTACTTACGAAGTCTGCATCTTTTATCGCTTCACGGCGATCTAAGGTTAAGTATACATCGATTGGCAAGCCTGACTTTTCGATCATTCTTTTCGCCAGATTACCGACGATTTCCAGCTTATGTTTACCCGCCTCAACGTCAACAAACCATAGCTCTTTGACAGGCAGCTGCTCGTAATTCTTAATGAAACCTTCCACGATTTCCGGCGTATAAGATGAACCTCCACCAATAATTGCAATTTTCAAGGCACCTTTCATTCCACTCACGTCCCATCTCTAGTTTATAAGTATGTCCTCATAATTTGAAATTGTTTTAAGATTAGCGTAGGCTTCCTCGCTTAGAGCATGTCCCTCTGCTTCCATCGCAAGCCAAACAGCGCCTACAACCGGTTCAACACTTAATTTCACAACAGTTGCTTGTGGCGCAACAGCCAGAACCGCTTGTTCGATGTATTGATGAATAAAGGTACCTTTACCTCTGGTGACTACACTCCCAGCAAGGACAACGTCAAATTGTTCATCTTGCATGCGAAGTCGCTTAATTACCGCAGTCGCAGACTTGCCCAGTTCTTCGCCCTGAATGCGTAGAATACGCAGCGCCACTTCATCATCTAGCTTAGCGGCTTCAAATAATAGCTTGGTCAGATGTAATGGAATGAGCTTTTCCTGATCCATGAAATCATCAAACATGTCATCCACTTTTGAATAGCCAAGTCCCTTAAGTACGAGATCCGTCAGCAAGGTAGGGCGTTCACGGCCATCCCATGCGCGAATGACCGAACGAAACGCTTCAACAGCCAATGTCCCTCCTCCGCCAAAATCGCCGAACGCATAGGTAAAGCCTCCGCATTGGTAAAATTCCCCTTGACGGTTTTTTCCTGCGCTATTCGTACCGCTTCCACATATCAATACAACGCCGAATGGCTGTGAAGTGCCTCCACGCAACGCAATCATCGTATCGCAATCGATCGCATACTTGGCAAATCCAAGCTCCTTGATCAAGGGGCGAAGCACCTCATAATCGATAGGCCGGTCTGCGCCTGCTAATCCAAAAAAAGCAAAGGTAATGTCAGCGCGCGTTAAATTTGCCGCTTGTAAGGCCATCTCGACTGAGCTGGTAATGTTGTTTCTCGCCCGATCAACCCCTAGTTGGTGATTGCCATTTCCACTATGCCCTTTGCCAATAACCTGCCCATTCTCATTCGTTACAAGGGTATATGTTTTGCTGCCTCCTGCGTCTACGCCCAAATAATACGTCATCTATGCTGTCTCCTTGCCGTAGTTTGTCTCACCACTAACTCTGGCATCAATTTTATCGTTTGATGTGTTTCTGTTACACCGTCAATCCAACGCATTAATTCCTCTACAGCCGAGCGCCCAAGCTCGATAGCAGGCTGACGCACAGTTGTTAAATACGGACGAAATTCGCAAGCGAATAATTGATCATCAAATCCTATGATCGAAATATCATGCGGGATTTGGTAGCCTACTGTTTTACATGCATCCATAAAGCCAAGTGCAATGTAATCATCTGCCGCGAACACAGCGGTTGGCATTTTCTCGTTACGGATCCAAGTATCTGCAATTTCGTAACCAGAGGATATGCTAAACTCCCCTTGCTGAATCCACAAATTGTTCAAACCCGCTTCTTGCATGGCGTAAATGTATCCTCGTTCCCGTTCCGCACTACTCAAAAACGGTTGAGAACCTCGAATATGAGCGATTTCCGTATGCCCAAGCTCAATCAAGTGCTTGGTCGCCTCATAGCCTCCCTTGAAATTATCTATAATGACGGAGGATACGGATTCATGTGTTTGCTGATTATCGAGGAGTACAAATGGGATTTTCTTTTTGCGCAATTCAGCAACATAAGCGTCTTCATTCGTTGGAGATACGACAATGAGTCCATCCACGCGATCCTCTTGAAATAATGAATTCTCGAAGGATGTGAATACATCACTCGAGATCGATAAGGCAAGGAAGTAACCTCGCTCTGCCAAACGATCGTTCATTTCCTTAACTACGGCATCAAAGAAAGAATCATTGAGATTGGAGATGGCCACACCGATAATGCCAGTCTTTCCTCTTGCTAAACTGCGGGCAGCTGCATTAGGTTGGTAATCCAATTCTTTCATTGCCTGCAGGACCTTCTGTCTGTTCCCTTCTCGCACCGTACCAGCTTGATTAATAACACGAGAAACAGTGACCACAGATAAACCACTCTTCTTCGCTACATCGAATATACTTACTTTCATGTATTCAGCTCCTGTGATTCTCCGAAAGTATAAGCGCTTTAACTTTTATAAAAAAATTATATGCGAAGCTTCTTGAATACACAAGTCAAAATTCCGCATCCCCTAAAAACACACAAAAGAGAGTCCCGTATACGTTCATACAGGCTCTCTTTTATCCCAGCACACTATTCATTCTCACATCTCCAATAGAAGCATTTCTTGTCTCATCTCAATCAATTTGACTTTACTTTCCATCGCGGCCTTGGTATCCCCGGATGCGAGTGCATCTTGCAGCGTAGCTAGTTCATAATCAAGCTCCATTCGCAAAATAGGGATGCGTTCATCCGTCCTCTTCGATCTTAGTGCTTGCATGACTTCTTCTACGGTCACAGCAGGCTCCTTCTGATACAGCACCTTATGCTCGATTCCGCTAATCTCTACCATGCGGATAATTTCTCCGAACATAATATTCTCAATGAGAATTTGCCGATCCTTAAATCTTTTAACTACAGCATGACCGYGTGTATCTCCGATCAGCTTCTCCATCATTTCAGCCAGCTTTTCATCCTTAAATGAATAATTGCCAACAATTTTATACTTCTCGCCAATTCGTTCGAATTTCAGCTTTATCAGCTTGCGCCCAGTTCGAATAGAAATGATAAACTGAAGTTCACTTTCATTCCAGTACAGCGAATATCCTTCTTGAATAAGTGCTTTGATGAAGTTCCGGATTAGCCGGCGATCAAATCGTAACTCTAGGTTGCAATACTCCACTTCATGACTCTTACTCACGGCAATCCCCTCCATAATTGGCGCAATACCATTTATTTAAATATTCAGACAACTTGTGTTCTTACAGTTATCTTATTATGAATTCTATGTTTTAGCAACTTGGATTATGGATATTTTTTTAAAAGAAAACGCACAAAAAAGCCGATGCCTGTTTGCCATCAGCTACAGCCCATGTTCAGTCAAAACTATGATTAATGCCAGCCCCAGAAAAAGCCATCGCGTTCCCATGCGGCTTTACCGCCATGCAATTTTTTGAAGGTTTTCTTAACCTCTTTGGAAATCGCTTGATTGCCATTGTCATTGACATAAATATAGGATTCCCCAAAATGCTTAAGAATATAGTCAACGGCGTCCTTCTGATACAAAATTCCCGCCGATTTCAGTTCATTAAGCATCCACTCTGCAACCTCGTTTGCTGTCATCCTTTAACCATGCTCCCTTCAATGTCCATTCGATCATTATACCACATATCCTGGCAAAATCCGCACCTGACTAGGGACACGAGCACAATCACTTGAGATGTCGTCAATGGCCCATTCCATCCCGTACATAAATCCATATGCTATTTCGAAAGTGGCTGAACAGGTCTTAGACAGAGAGGGTGAATGATATGGGTTATGGCGTAGGTGGAGTTGGTGGCGCTTGTGGCGTTGGCGGCGGTTCGGCAGCTGCAGGAGTTTTGGTACTTTTCATTTTGTTAGTTATTATCACTAGTGCTTTCGTTATTTAATACTCATCCGATACAAAAGGGCAGCCCCTTCCTTCAGGAGCTGCCCTTTTAGTTGGTTACCTCGTTCACTTTCCAGCCTCGATGTCTTCTTTTGAGGAACTTTGTACAGAATACTCTACATTCGAATCGGCCTTGGTTATTTGATTTAACTTGATGGTCGTTCGATAGAAATGACCATTATCTGACATTAAATAACTATAAGTATTTTCTTCTGTCAATTTATCAATGATGATAGGATTCGACATGATGACAATATCACTCAATTGTAAATACCGGAATTGATCTACAAACTCTTTCAATACTTTCAGCTTTTTCGGATCCTTCTCTCCACTTACGACGAATGGTTCGTAATTAGAATAGGACATTTGCGGAGGTTCATATCCCCAAACTTTACTCAATTCCGCCTCGCTAACATATAGCTGCTCCGTATATTTCTCCTTCGCTTTCCGCAAGCCATCCGTGCTAATGCCCATTCGCTCAATATCGCTTAACCGATAATACGTTTGATCTCCTCTATTTATCAGCACGGGATACGTGGCCCCACGAAAATCCATATATTGCGCATACGGGTATTGCAGCACAATTTCGGAATAATTCGTTTGATTACCCTCTGTTGGCTGATTCGGATTCACCCGCGAATTCACATAAATCGTCTTCGTACTCTCCGCCCAATTGACAACAGCACCCAGATAGCCAGCTAATTCCTTCACAGGCAAATAACTCGAATTATTATAAATCAACGGCGGATTTGCAAGCTGTACGGCTTGTCCATTGACGACAACCTTATAATCACTTCGGAGATACGCATCGACACGTTGAAGCACATCCTGTGCATATACACCTGCCCCGAAGCATGTTCCCATTAGTGTTCCGATGATTGCAACTTTTGACCATTTCGGCATCTTCTTCATAACCATTCCTCCTGTACCTTTCCAAAGCTCGTTGACTGTAGAATTCGACAAATTCCTGAATTTCCCTGCTCGATTCGACAATTTCAATCTTTTGACCTATGTAAACCTATCTACGAAACTCCCCCATGCATTGCGGGAAGGGTTCATTTGCTTTAGAATAATTGAAAAACATGCATGTGAAATGAGGATCTCTTATTATGAGTTTTATAGGATTTACACAACACGATTTCGATACCTTTTCTATCGAAGGGTTAGACGGGCGTATGGCTGCCATTCGCGAAAGAATTCAACCTAAATTTAAAGCGCTAGGTGATCTTTTAACAGCAGAATTATCCGTGCAATCTGGTACAGAGATGTTCCTGCATATTGCCAAGCATTTACGTCGTAAAATCAATCMCCCTGTTGATACCTGGATGRCAATCTGCCCTAATAAGCGCGGATACAAGCAGGTTCCTCACTTCCAAGTCGGACTTTTTGATGATCGCGTTTTTATCTGGCTTGCACTTATCTATGAACTTCCGAACAAGGGTAATATCGCAAAGACGTACATGAACAATTTAAAGCAGATTCGCGATGAGATTCCTGCTGATTTCCTTCTATCTTTTGATCATATGAAAAAAGATGCAACACCCGTGTCTAAACTCGACACGACGGGCTGGAATGAAGCCCTTATTCGTTTCCGGGATGTCAAAAAAGCCGAGCTGCTCATCGGTAGAAACCTCAGCTTCGATGACCCTGTGTTAGCTAATCCCGCAGAACTCGAGCGCTTGATCGAACAAACCTTCGAAAAACTATTACCTTTGTACAAGCTTGCAGTGGACACGCCATCACTCTAATTTCAGCAAAAATTTATGTTAAATTAAGGTTAAATTCAACTAAAACGAGGCATTCCTGCGCAGACTAAGTCCTGTATTTCCGAATAACAGGAAAGGAGGCCTCGCATACATTGGAAAACATCAACATGAGAAAGCTGCTTATCAGCTCGATCGCACTCACCTGTATCTTGGGTGGGAGCCTTACGGCTGTCGCACAAAACCCTGATTCTGACGAGCAGCCAACCGCTAGGTGGCAACAAACTGATGAGCATGGACAAGGCGGACATCATAAACGGAAGTGGCCCATTATTGAAGAATCCGCCACGGTTATCGGTGTCGACAAAGAAGTCCTCTTCAAATCGCTAAAGAGCGGTAAAAGCATTGTTGAATTCGCCGCAGAAAAAGGAATCTCGGAAGCTGATTTAACCGCGAAGCTCCAACAAATGCGGACGACGAAGATTGAAGCGGCCGTGAAAGATGGCAAGCTAACGACGGATCAAGGCGATCACATGAAGCAAAAGCTCGGGGAGCACCTCAAGTTCATTCTCAATGAGAAGAACCTGTTAGCGCATCATCCCGGACACGGCAAGCACAAATTCGGATTAAAACCAGATACGGAGAAACTCGCCAAATCGCTAGGCATGACGAAGGACGAGCTCCGAACGCAGTTGCATGCTGGTAAGTCTTTGGCTGAGATTGCGCAAGCGAAGGGTATTTCCAAAGACAAGTTAGTGGTATCCATCAAGGATCAATTAACACCATCCATCGAGAAGTGGGTTGATCACAAAATGGAACCAAAGGCGAAAAAGTAAGTTTCAAGAGAATAACAAAAGGGGCATTCTACGGAATGCCTCTTTTTTGCTATCTTATTTTCGGAAAATGAGTGATTACTCACTTCTCAATGGCATACATTTGTCGTATGATGATTGCAGATTAAAAATGAGTGATTACTCACTTTACTATTATTCGAAAGAGGTGCAGGCTATGACGTCCGCCACATCGATTCAAGTGCAAGGGGTCAGCAAGCAATTTGGAGAGAAAACGGTTTTGAAAGATATTACACTTGCGGTACCTAGTGCGCGAATTTTTGGACTCCTGGGTCCTTCTGGATCTGGCAAAACAACGCTTGTACGTATGATCGCAGGTATTGACACCCCTACATCCGGTCAGGTGCACGTGCTCGGCCAGAAGATGCCACAGCTCTCTATGCTCTCGCAAATCGGCTATATGGCACAATCAGATGCCTTATATGCCGAGTTAACTGCGCAGGAGAACCTGGCGTTTTTCGCAGCCTTATATGGACTCAAAGGAACCAAAAGTAAGCAACGTATTCAAGCTGTCATGGAGCTTGTTGATTTAAGCGATCATTTGAAAAAGCAAGTCAGCAACTATTCGGGCGGAATGAAGCGACGCTTATCACTTGCCATTTCCTTGCTTCATGAGCCAAGCATACTCATTCTCGATGAGCCGACGGTAGGGATTGACCCTGTCTTGCGTAAATCGATATGGCAGGAGCTAACGAATCTGAGCCAAAAGGGTACTACCATTCTTTTGACCACACATGTCATGGATGAAGCCGACAAATGCCATCAGCTGGGCATGATTCGTGACGGCAGTCTTACTGCTATAGGTACGCCAGAGGAGTTAAAGAAAGCAACCTCCTCCTCCACCATTGAAGAAGCATTCCTAGTGTATGGAGGTGCTACCGCATGAGAATTCGGGCCATTGTCATTCGCATCCTTCGCCAATTTTTCCATGATAAACGCACACTCATGATGATGCTGGTTGCCCCCATGCTCATCTTGTTCATGATGTCCTTAGTATTCAACGGCAACACTTATGCCCCTAAGCTCGGAGCCGTTAATGTCCCTGCCCCACTTATTCAGAAGCTGCAAGAGTTGAACGCGGAGGTTACCGTCTATTCAGCAGAGGAAGCCCAATCGGAATTGAATAATGTCAACTTAGATGCGGTGATTACCATGAATGGAACTACGCCGCAACTGACACTGGAAGGCAGTGATCCAACCAAGAATAAAGCTGTACTCTTCTTGATGCAAAAGGCATTACAGAGCGCAGCCCCCGCTGGCACCGCAACAGCTCTCACACCTACAATAACGTATTTACACGGTGCAGCTGATATGGCCGCTTTTGATAATTTCGGCCCCGTACTCATTGGATTCTTTGTCTTCTTTTTCGTATTCCTGCTATCAGGTGTGTCGTTCTTGAGAGAACGTACCGGTGGAACCTTGGAACGATTACTCGCTACCCCTTTACGTCGCTGGGAGATCGTTGTCGGATATATTCTTGGCTTCGGAATCTTTACCACCTTGCAAGCTACACTTATTGCTTGGTTTGCAACCAGTGTACTCGGCCTTATGTTGGTAGGCTCCTTCTGGTATGTCCTGCTTATTACCCTGTTGCTCGCTCTGTCTGCACTCTCCTTGGGAACGCTGATTTCTGCCTTTGCCAACAATGAGTTCCAAATGATTCAGTTCATTCCACTCATAATTGTGCCTCAGGTATTCTTCTCCGGCTTGTTTAGCTTGGATACGATGTCCGTATACCTGCGCTGGATCGGTCATTTGATGCCGTTATATTACGGAGCTGACGCCTTGCGGAATATTATGATTCGCGGCGCAGGCTGGGATCGCATTTGGCTCGATGTGCTCGTACTTGCGTCATTTACACTTGTCTTTATGATCTTGAATATTGTGGCATTGAAGAAGCATCGTAAGATATAATGGATGGATTTCTATGAACAGATATAGAGGTGAATGCAATGTCCGATATCGAGCCGTGGTTAACTGAACTGCTGCGTCTGAACGACGAAGAAGAGAAAATGACCGATAAACAGATTAAGATTGTTCAAGCCGCCGTGGAGATTTTCTCTGAGAAAGGTTTTGCAGGCTCCTCAACGAGCGAGATTGCCCAGAAGGCTGGCGTTGCGGAAGGCACGATCTTTCGTCATTACAAAACAAAAAAAGAGCTGCTTCTCTCGATCGTAGCTCCCATGATGACCAAACTCATTGCTCCGTTTGCGGTTAAAGATTTCACCAAGGTCTTGGAAGCTGATTATCCAAGCGTTGAATCATTCTTACGTGCGATTACCGTGAATCGATTAGAATTTGCTCGCAAACATTTTCCTGTGATCAAAATCTTCATGCATGAAATTCCGTTTCACAACGAGCTTCGCGAACAATTTAAAGACATGGTAGCTGTTCAAGTATTGGAAAAGGCCTATAAAGCGATACGGCATTTCCAGAATCAGGGTCAAATCATTGACCTCCCTACACCCACTACGATGCGGCTGATTGTTTCCACGATTATCGGGTTTCTCATTGCCCGTTTTCTACTAGTTCCCGATGCCGAGTGGGATGAAGAGAGAGAAATTGACTATACCGTCAATTTCATTATGTACGGCTTATCACCTCGGTTATAATAAGCGCAAACAAAAAGCTGCACATCCCTCTCCTTCAGGAGAAATGGATGTGCAGCTTTTTTTCACTAGCTAGACCGCTCGCTGCGCAGTAGTTTGGCGATCAACCAGAATGAAGCGCTGCAGCAGCAAGATCGCAGCTAAGCAGAGCACGCCGCCGATGATGAACGGCAGCGAATGCGCGATCGCGAACGCCGCTCCGCCAAGGAGTGGGCCTGCGATGCGGCCCAGGCTGTCCATGGAGGAGCTGAGGCCTGTCGCGACGCCTTGTCCAACCTTCGTGCGCTGTGTAATCAGCGACGTCACACACGGTCTGATCAGCGCGTTCCCTGCGCCGAAGACCGATAAGTAAATCGCAGCGGTTACGACGCTGCTGGAGTACAGCAGCAGGAAGAAGCCTGCTGCTGAGAGCAATAAACCGATGCCGATGACGAACTGCTCGGCACCTTGCTTCACAAGTCGGCGTACAACGCCGCCCTGGATCAAGGCACCAACGATGCCGCTCGCGAGGAACATCATCCCAATGTCAAACGGCGTGGCGCCGATTTTGTTCATTTGATAATACTGAAGCGTGGCCTCAAGTCCTGCCAATGTGAAAGAGACGAAAAACGATAACACATACAGATATTTAGATGCACCATCGAATGCACTCCAGCGGGAAGGCGCTTTTTCCTTCGAGGATCTGCGCTTGTCCACCGTCAAGGATTCTTTGAGAATCGCAGCAGCAAATAGGAATGAAGCAAAAGATAGCACGGCAGCCACGAAGAACGGGGTGTAAGTCCCCCATTTGCTGACAATCCCGCCAACGGCAGGTCCGAAGATAAAGCCTAAGCCTATCGACATCCCAACCATACCCATTCCCTTGGTCCGATTCTCTGCCGTTGTAATATCCGCTACATATGCTACAGCACAAGCCGTTGCCGCGCCTGAGAATAAGCCGCCAAGAATACGGGATACATACATGATCCATAGCTGATCATTCGCAAAGCCGAATATCAAGAAGCTCACACTAAAGCCTAATAATCCGATTAGGATAATCGGTCTACGGCCAATACGATCTGATAAGCCGCCCCAGATCGGAGACATCAAGAAGGAAGCCGCAGAATACACCGATAAGAGTAATGCGTTATGAAACTTCGATCCTGCTCCACTCACGACTTCCGGCAGCACAGGAATGATAATCCCAAATCCAATAAAGATCGTCATCAGCAACAACATGATGATTCCAATCTGTTTATTCATGATGCGTTAAGCCTCCAAACCAATTCATTTTCCTTATCGTACCATACCTTTTTTGGGGATGGAAATGAACATTTGAAGAACAAGCAGTAAGGCGAGTACAAAGCCGCTCGTCAGGAATGGCGCGTGATACCCATATACGTCCCATAGCTTCCCAGAGACGATAGGGCCTACGATCATCCCAAGCCCTTCAATCGTCAGGAAAAACCCCCAAACTGCCCCTCTTTTCTCAGGAGGAATAGCGGAAGCAATCAGTGCATTCCATGATGGAATAATGAATGCATATCCTGCGCCAAGTACCGCCACCAAAGCGTACAGCATCCCCATCGATTTCACGTAAGTAAAAAGCAGGAGTGCTGCCGAACTAAGCGTAAATCCGATGAGTAAAAAAGGGCGAATCCCCAAACGGTCTACCATTTTGCCCATTGGAATCAGAAAAATGACCGTTACCGCACCGCCAGCGATCAAGAACATACTGTATTGAAAGGAACTAAGCTGCAATACATCTTTCGCATAAAGCGTTAAAATGGGTGTTAGAATCCCTAGTGCGAACGTCTGCGCAAACATAGCGGGAAACATCAACGGACTAACCGACATTGATTTGCGAACCTCGCTTAAATAGGTAGACACACTATTCAACCAGCGATGTCTTTTTACTTGCCCCGACATAGTAGTGACCTTCTTCTCTTCACGACTACCACTCTGTACGCCTACTGCCGGCTTACGCGGAAGCATGAGAGCGACAAGGACGACCAACGTCATACAGCCAATTAGCAGCTTGAATGCAAAAGCGTAGTTATTTTCGCCAACGAAGAAATTAATCGCCACAGGACCTAGTCCCACACCAGATAGCCATGCCATATAAACCA
This sequence comes from Paenibacillus sp. P4_A9, assembly GCF_056402415.1. Classification (NCBI taxonomy): domain Bacteria; kingdom Bacillati; phylum Bacillota; class Bacilli; order Caryophanales; family Paenibacillaceae; genus Paenibacillus; species Paenibacillus sp. P4_A9. The sequence goes on along the minus strand of NZ_JBFUHL010000079.1, from coordinate 5,596 downwards.
CACTCATGATCGTTGCTTTACTATCATCTCCTGCTACCTCTGTCGTTCCCGTGATTACACAGGGCCATAAAGGTGCCGTCCCGAACCCAAGCAGCGCACAACCGATAATCATCCAGCTATACTGGGTTGTGATTGCCATAATGATAACAGACAGGAATGTCAATAAAACACCTGTTAGCATAGTTACACGATATCCAAGCCTATCAATGATCCACCCAACGGGTGTACGTAATACATTATCACCAATATATTGGGCGGCAAGCGTCCATCCGATTATAAAAGCAGAAGCACCAAGCGTCGTTTTCATATAAACCGGCAAAATGGTTAAAAGTAACGCTCCCTTTACAAATTCGACGACAAACATAATAATTAACAATTCCATCACAAATGGGGAAAATAACCGATTTTTCCGCCATTTTTGCATCCAAATCATCCGATTTCTCCTTTAAATTGCCTATTTACACATCTGACTGTTAGTTTGACCCCGTTTGGAGCAAACTATTTTGAAAAAATTAACTTGCATGAAATCTCTAGTTTGATATACTCATTTTGTTTGTTGCAACTTTAGGACAAGCAATCCACGATAGAAGGGAAGCGATAATCAGGTGGATCATACCCGTACACCCCTGTTCTCTGCATTGCTTGCGCATGCGGAAAGAAATCCAATTCAGTTTCACATTCCTGGTCATAAAAAAGGAGTCGGCATGGACCCGGAGTTTCGCGCTTTCATCGGCGACAACGCCCTGTCCATCGACCTCATCAATATAGCACCGCTAGATGATCTCCACCAACCGATGGGCGTCATCGAGGAAGCTCAGAAACTGGCGGCTCATGCGTTTGGCGCGGATCATACGTTCTTCTCCGTACAAGGCACAAGCGGAGCGATTATGACGATGATTATGACGGTCTGTTCCGAAGGCGATAAAATTATCGTGCCGCGGAATGTCCATAAATCCGTACTAGCCGCAATTATTTTCATTGGAGCTAAGCCAGTCTTTATCCAACCTGCTCGCGACAAGAACTTAGGTATTGATCATGGCATACCGACCCGCTCCGTCCGCCGTGCACTCGAGAAACATCCAGACGCGAAAGCCGTGCTTGTCATCAATCCGACTTATTATGGCGTATGTACGAACCTCAAAGAGATCGTTGATCTGGTTCACAGCTATAACATCCCAGTTCTTGTTGATGAAGCGCATGGTGTTCTTACTCATTTCCACGAAAAGCTGCCAATGTCCGCGATGGAAGCTGGCGCTGATATGGCTGCTACGAGCGTACATAAGCTTGGCGGTTCCATGACGCAAAGCTCAGTGCTCAATGTCAAAGGAAATCGTGTGAATCCGAAACGAATCCAGACGATCATCTCGATGCTGACAACGACATCGACTTCGTACATTTTACTCGCTTCATTAGATACATCTCGCCGACATCTTGCTATTAATGGACGCGACATGGCAGAACGTACAATCGAGCTTGCTCACTATGCGAGAAAACAAATCAACGAGATTCCTAACCTTTATTGCTTCGGGGAAGAAATTCTCGGTGAAGAAGCCACTTACGCCTATGATCCTACCAAAATCTGCGTACACGTCCGTAAGCTAGGCGTCACGGGCTTTGAAGTAGAAAACTGGCTGCGCGATCACTACAATATCGAAGTTGAGATGAGTGACATGTACAATATCCTCTGTCTCTTCACTCCCGGAGATACGCAAGAGAATGTCGACATCTTACTAACGGCCTTAAGAGAACTGTCACATATCAATGATGATGTTGCAGAAGTGAAAGAAGTTGTCATTAAGGTTCCTGCTATACCGCAGCTAACCCTGACACCGCGCGATGCTTTCTATGGCGAAACTGAAATTCTGCCATTCAAAGACTCGGCTGATCGTATCATTGCTGAGTTCATTTATGTATACCCGCCTGGCATTCCGATATTGCTTCCTGGTGAAGTCATTACACAAGAGTTGATCGACTACATTGTTGAACATGTGGAAGTCGGATTACCTGTCAAAGGGCCCGAAGACCGCAGCGTTCAACAAGTCAAAGTCATCGTAGAAACACAAGCGATCTTCTAAGGGTTCTACCACGAGGGATATATTGTAAAACCGTTTACATGATGCTATGATATGGGTGATGTTTTGCGAATGAGGTGATCAAGGAATGGCTCAAAGCGCTTATATTAAATTCGTAACAGGATCCACTGTGGCCGCACTTACCTTGGATGAACTCAAGGACAAGCTGCTGCATTATCGCGATCAACTCAGCCATACAGCCAAACAGCTTGGTTGGGAGTATGACGAAGCCGGATTCCCCTATACGATTGAGACGAAACCGGAAGGCGAAGGCAAATGGTTTTATCTGAAAGGCATCAATCCCTTATACCATGCGATTGTGGTTGGGGTCGGTTCTGAACAAAACCAGGAGCAAGAGCGCCAGTACGTGCAATTCGTATTACCCGACAATGCCACACATGGTGACAAAAGCAAGGGTAATGAATTCTGCAAATATCTGAGTAAACTTCTGAAAGCTGAACTTCATCTATTTAACGGTAGAATTATGTACTTCAATCCAAGAAAATGAATAAACACAAACAGAACCCCCCTAACAGATCACTCTGCTAGGGGGGTTCTTATGTATAGCTCTTATTCTTCGCCTTCTTGAGCCACGATTTCATTGTAAATCGTTACTACACGTTCCCACTCTGCTTCATCTTCAATGTTGACGAGGAAAGCATCTTCGTCCTCTTCTTCAACGCGGAAAATGACGCCATCTGCTTCAGGATCATTACGATCAAGTAAAACAGCATACGCTTGCTCCTGAGATTGGAAGGTATATACCATGACCATTTCATGTTCTACACCGTTCTCGTCCGTTACGATAAAAACATCTTCCCCTTGCTCGTCGTGATCGTGGTCACAGTCCGGGCCGTGCACATGATCATGCTTCTCATCGCTCACAGGCAGAACCTCATTTCATAAAGTAATAAGTTACTTAAATATCCTAACATTTTCATAATAAGAGGTCAAACCAGATAACACCTTCTTGCTTTACTCGGATTGAATTTGCTTTTCCGAAACGACCGAATACTCGCTGCTTCCACTTTGCTGCATAGCAAATTTAACAACATACGTGCCAGCTTCGTCAAATGAAACGCCATATAAAGGAACTTTCAACCAAAACGACTCTTTGGAATCTGAAATTGATTTCTCTACAGGGGCAATCACATTGCTTCCACTTGGAGAAACAATAGAAACGCGTACGGAATTAATGCTCGTTTTCAAGTTATCCACTTGTGTAAATACAGTGAAGTTCACTTCATCTCCTCGTGCGACAACACTGAAAGGAACGATCGATGAATCCTTACGAACTTCCGAGGTAAAGAACATATGTACATTCGGTTTGAACAAGTAGGCCGTTTTACTCGAATCCTCCCACTTTAACAAAGCCTGTAAGGCATCGCTCATTGCACGTAAAGGCAACACTGTCTTGCCGTCCACAATGAGAGGCGGAACATCAGAATCTCCGAATTCCTTCGTTTCATTGTTAATGACTAGCCTGGCGATATTATATCCTTTATATTCCCCCCATATCGACGAGGCTACCACCGCAGCCGTACTTAAAACAAAGAACACAACCATCAATGTAAAAATGCGCTGAACTTTCATCTCTTTTTAACCTCCAACCTCGTTAGTCATCTGTCTGTCTGCATCTTTATACGCCGATGGTTATGAAGAGTTGCGATGATTTTATAATTTTGCAATAAAATTCAGAACACGCGCAATATACGTTTCTGTTTCCAGCTGAAAGGAGCCTACGTGCCCCGCATTTTGTGTGAGCCATAGCTCAAAAGCTTCAGGATGTCGCTCATACATTTGGACACTATTCTCGAAAGGAATAGCAGGGTCGTCCTGACTATGAATGAATAACACAGGCCTTGGCGCAATACGATCGACGGCAGCTAATGCATCAACGGCATGTGGATTTACACCGATCAGCTTCGGCAGAATAAATAAAATCAGAGGTGTAAAAGGGATTCGCGGGAGCTTAGACCACACAGGTAGATTTTCTTTTAGGTAGGGACTTAATTGACTAAAAGCACTGTCCGTAATGACACCTGATACGGCTTTCTCTTCCGCTGCAGCCATTAAAGATGAAGTGCCGCCCATGGAAAAACCAAGTAAAGTAATTTTCGTTGGCCAGCTAGCGTGCGTGTTCACCCAATCTATCGCCCCGAGAATATCGTCCTTTTCTAACAAACCTATCGTCGTTGTCTTCCCTTCAGAAAGCCCTGAATTTCGAAAATCGAACATGAGAACATGATGACCTGTGCGCACAAGCGCCTGAGCTAACGACAAAGCAGGGAGTCCCTTCTCCAGTCGTGTTCCCGCATATCCATGAGACATGATGACAGTCATGGCAGCAGATGCGGATGGCGCGTTAGGGGACTTCAGGTACCAGCCATCTAGCATGACACCTGGCGTCCGGCTTGGAAATTTAACATCGATGCGTTGCATGAAATAATTTTCGGGTGTATCATCTACAGGTTTCCGCTCTGGGTGGGTTAACTGCCATCCTACATACGTTGAAAGTCCGATTAGACCTAACAGGATGAGCAAAATTATAAGTGATATAAGCAACCAATTCATTGAGAAATCAACACCTTCTATTCGAGTACTTTCGCTTTACGTTTTTTGTAATTCCCCATATATTAGGTTGAAAGTCAGCAACCTCCCATGTTACATTAGAAAAAGATGGATTTTTGTCGAAAATTGGAGGCTGCTGAATGAGTTTGCAAATTCAAATGTTGGGAACCGGCAGTGCCTTTTCCAAAATGTATTACAATACGAGTGCATTAATCAGATCATCGAACGCCAATACGCTCATTGATTGTGGATCTACTACTCCTAAATCACTTAATGAAATCGGTATTGAGCTGGACCAAATAGATGGTATCCTCATTTCGCATATTCACGCTGACCATATTGGCGGCCTTGAAGAAGTAGCCTTTCGTTTGTTCTTTAATTATAACAGGAAGCGAACGAAGCTTTACTTAACTGAGGAATTAGCACATATGCTTTGGGAGAATGCCTTAAAAGGCGGCCTACATAATCCCGCGGAAGGCTTCAACCAGCTCCAAGATTATTTCGAACTTGTCTTTCTGCAAGAGAACATACCTTTTGAAATCTCACCTGAGCTTAATATTGAAATCATACCTACACTTCATATTCCCCTGAAACTTAACTATTCGATCTTTATCAATCATCGAACATTCTATAGCGCGGACATGCAATTTAATAAGGAACTACTTATCAACGAGATCATACACACTAGAAATTGTCACACCATTTTTCACGATTGTCAATTAAGTGGACCGGGTTTTGTTCACTCAACATTAGACGAACTTCTAACCCTTCCAGAAGAGATTCAGAAACTCATTTATCTGATGCATTATGGCGATCAAATGCCGAACTACATTGGCCAAACGGGTCACATGACCTTTATCCACAAACATGACATCATCGAAATCTTCGATTAATCTAAATTCCCGCCCCAAGCCTTGAGAATATTTATTCTCAAGGCTTTTTTTCGATAAATT
>NZ_JBFUHL010000078.1:0-18821 GCF_056402415.1 Paenibacillus sp. P4_A9 | reverse complement strand
TGGATGTTTTGATTCGGCTGCAAGCGTGATACAACTAGATCAACTCAAACCGAAAGGAGGTATTCGTATCAGGCTGATCCGACATAACAAATATCTATATCTGATGATGATCCTGCCCATGCTGTACTTTGCGCTTTTTAAATATGGTCCTCTATTCGGACTCTTGATCGCCTTTAAGGATTACAACGTGTTCCAAGGCGTCTGGAAAAGCGATTGGGTAGGAACAAAATACTTCCAGGAGTTTTTGTCGGACCCTTATTTCTGGAAGCTAGTTCGCAACACCCTTTTGATGAATTTATATTTGATTATTTTCTTTTTTCCGGCACCAATTGTTTTGGCACTTCTGTTAAATGAACTCAAACTACTGAAATTCAAAAAAATTGTACAAACGGTTAGTTATTTGCCACACTTTCTTTCCACCGTCGTTATTTGCGGAATGCTCGTCAACTTTCTGACCAATGACGGGTTGATCAACCGTATTCTGGGGGGGCTCGGATTTGAGAAGATTCAATTCCTGCTCATGCCTGAGTGGTTTAGAACGATCTATGTCAGCTCGGAAATTTGGCAAGGACTCGGTTGGGGAGCCATCATCTACTTGGCGGCGCTCACTGCTATAGACCCTCAGTTATACGAGGCTGCTACGATGGACGGAGCCAACCGCTGGAAGCAAGTATTCCATGTGACGATTCCGGGCATAGCGCCAGTCATTACGATCATGTTTCTGCTTAATCTAGGCAACATTATGAGCATCGGTTATGAAAAAATATTGTTGCTTTATACCGGGCCGACGTATGAGACGGCGGATGTCATCTCAACATTTGTTTATCGCAGAGGCCTTCTTGGAAGCGATTTCAGCTTTGCGACGGCAGTCGAATTTTTCCAATCCATCATTGTATTGTGTTTCGTAGTGACAGCGAATTATATTTCGAAGAAAGTAAGCGAAACCAGCCTATGGTAGAAATGAGAGTGACCCCTATGAGGAGAAACAAAGGGATCGCACCCTTGCTATTTGACGGATTCAATATGTTCTTAATGCTCATACTCATGCTGGTAACGTTGTATCCCATTTATTACATGGCGATCATCTCGGTAAGCGATGGGTTTAGTGTGGCTAGGGGGGAGGTGAAGTTTTTTCCGTCCGGCTTCAACTGGGAAGCCTATAAAACCATTTTGGAAGACCCGACGATCGTCCGCTCGTATGCCAACACTTTCTTCTATACCACATTAGGTACAGCTATCAATCTTGCAATGACGGCTTTATGTGCCTATCCGTTATCCCGGAGTAATGTTCCTGGAAAAACATTGTTTACCGTGCTTATCGTGTTAACTATGTTTTTTCACGGTGGGATTATCCCAAATTATTTGGTAGTCCATAATTTAGGACTACTGGACTCGATCTGGGCCATTCTGCTGCCTCCGGCCATTAACGTATGGTACATGATTATGATGCGGACCTTTTTTTCGGGAATCCCCAAGGAGATTAATGAATCCGCTCTCATGGATGGTGCGAACGATTTGATTATATTTTTACGCATTGTACTCCCGCTTTCTGTTCCGGTCTTGGCAACGATGACGATGTTTTATGCGGTTTGGCATTGGAACAGTTTTTTCCCTTCTATGATTTATTTGGATAATCAGAAGCTGTTTCCGATACAAATCATCATGCGTAAAATCGTTGTCGCCGGGCAGATGGGGAACCAGAGTATGGCGGCCAGCGGCTCGGAGGTTGGGGGAATGGTCACTGCAGAAACGATTAAGTACGCTGTCATCATCATCACAATTACACCGATTTTGGCCATTTATCCGTTCATTCAGAAGTATTTTGTCAAGGGTGTTATGGTGGGGGCATTAAAGGGCTAGGCGCAGCAACTTAATTAAAATAATGAATGGAGCGAATGAAATGGCATATAAAAAGAAACAGGTTATTTCTTTGATTTCCACCTTGGCACTGACCTCCGCAGCATTGCTCGGCTGCAGTACTTCGCAGCCCACGGCTGACAACAAACAACCGGAAACCACAAGCCAGCCTTCTGCGGATTCGAAGAGCACAGGAGGCAAGCTGCTGGACAAACCGATCACGTTGAAGGTCGCGCTGCCGGACGCCGCAAGCCAGCCCCTTGTGCTGGATTCGCCAGCTATTCAGGAGATTAACAAAAAGACCAATGTCAAGATCGAACTGCAGGGTACGCCCGACACGAATTATTCGGAGAAATTGAAAACGATGCTAGCCACAAACAATATCCCGGATATTGTAAGAATCAGCAAAGCTAACTTGCCGGACGCTGTTCCAATGGAAAAAGCTGGAATGTTCCTTGCCGTAACTGACTACCTGGATAGTGCACCCAACTTTAAGAAGGTGATCGACCAAAACCCTGAAATCAAGAAATTGATGGTGGATGGAAAGCTATACGGGTTCCCGGTGATGGGAAAATGGAAAGTTCGTTACGGGCAGCTCCCGCTGGTACGGGATGATATCATGAAAAAGCTGAATTTGCAGGCACCTACCACGTTTGACGAGCTGTACCAGGTTTTGAAGAAATTCAAGGAAGCCTATCCGGATTCGTACCCGCTGACCTTCCGCAACGGCATCAAGAACTTCCTTCCTTATATGGCTTATGCGCTGGGCTCTGGCTATACGATTTACTTCGACCCAGATATCAACGGCGGCCAATATGTGTACGGTCCGGCGCATTCGGAGGACTTCAAGCCGGTGCTAGCTTATTTCAACAAGCTATACAGCGAGAAGCTGCTGGACCCGGATTATGCCATCAATACCCAGCAGACATGGCAGGAGAAGCTGAGTACCGGCAAATCGCTATTTTATTACGACAACAATACGTTCGCGCTTGGGTTTACCAAGACGCTGCAAACCAAAGACCCGCAGGCTAAATTCGAGCAACTTCGCATTATGAAAAACTCGAAAGGCCAAATCCGCAATTACGAGTACGCCAAAGACTGGTGGCACCTATATGCGGTGAGCTCCAAAGTGAAGGATCCGAAGGAAGTCATCAAGTTTATGGATTGGATGTACAGCGATGAGGGCGTTAAGGTAACCAACTTCGGCATTGAAGGAGAGCAATACAAGCTGGAAAACGGTAATCCTGTCGTGCAGGACAGTGTCCTGAAAACCTATTTGTCCAAAGCGGATCCGTTCCATGCCATGCAGTCCGCAGTGGGTACTGGATTACTGGCCTTCGCTACTTATGTCGACGAAAAACCGCTCGTTGCCATTTCCCCTCCTGAGCTGGAAAAATGGAGCAAGCTAATGGATCAGGATAGCAAAGGATATTTCCCAAATACAATATTGGATCCAATATTTACGAAGGAAGAAACAGATAAATTAAAGCAGTTGAGAACTCAAGTAGATACATCGGTTGAGCAGGAAATGGATAAATTCATCATGGGGACGCGCTCACTGAACGAATATGAAGACTTTGCCAAGCAGTTGGTCAGCAAGGGTGCACTGGAAATTGAGAAAATTTACAATGATGCGAACGCACGTTTGAAAAAATAATAGTGGGAGGCTTGTATCCATGATCTACGATCATATTCGAAATGCTGGACTGTACACCGGTTTAAATGAGAAATTCGCCCTTGCTTTCGATTATTTGAGCAGCCGCAACGTGCTCGAGATGGAGCCTGGCAGATACGAAATTCAGGGCACTGAGCTGTTTCTGCTTCTTCAAAGCTATGAGACAAGACCGAACGATCAGGGCTTCTGGGAAGCGCATCGAAGCCATATTGACATCCAGGTCATGCTGCAGGGGACGGAACGTATGGGAGTGGCGTATGCGCACCACTTAGAGGTAACGGAAGATCACCTGGATGAAAAGGACTATAAGGTGCTTGTCGGAGATGGGGATTTTGTGGATGTAAAGGAGGGCTGTTTCACGATCTTTTATCCCGATGACGCCCATATGCCTTGCCTCTCTCCAGCCGAAGGCTCTCAGACGGTGAAAAAAGCAGTATTCAAAGTAAAAATATGACGAGGTGAACTATGAATAGTCGGGAGCTTTTAACTCAGATGAATGAAGGAGGCCGCATCTACGGGACGTTGATCATTTCAACGTCTCCCCGCTGGCCTGTGGAAGTAAAGAAACTCGGCTTGGATTTCGTTTTTTTGGATACGGAGCACATGTCGATGGACCGCGATCAGCTTTCATGGATGTGCCGTACTTACGCTGCGCTCCAGATCGCTCCTATCGTTCGCATCCCTTACCCCGATCCGCATCAGGCAAGCATCGCAATGGATGCCGGCGCAGCTGGTATCGTTGCGCCTTATGTAGAAACCGTGGAGCAGGTTCAAGCGCTGAGAGGTGCGGTTAAGCTGAGACCCCTTAAGGGGCAGAAGCTGCAGCGGATTATTGAAGGCAGCGAGACGCCGGAGCCGCAGCTCGCCGAATATTTGCAGGAATTTAACAGGGAAAATATATTGATTGTGAACATCGAAAGCAAACCCGCGTTAGATGCATTGGACGATATATTAGCCGTACCGGGACTGGACGGCGTGCTGATCGGGCCGCACGATCTGTCTTGCAGCTTGGGCGTTCCCGAGCAGTATCGGCACCCGTTGTTTGTAGAGGCTATCGAGACGATCATCCGCAAAGCGAGAGCCGCCGGCGTTACAGCCGGAATCCATTACTTTTTCGGTGTGGACCAGGAGATCGAGTGGGGGAAGCTGGGCATGAACATGTTTATCCAGGCCTCCGATATGACGGCATTTGTAGACAATATGACGCGCGAGCTTCATGAAATTAAATTAGCGCTAGGCGATGCGGCACATAGTGCCCAAAACAGAATTCATATTTAGTTATACATATGAAAAACGAAACTGGAGGGACCCAATGAGTCGTAATCAACAATCTTTCATCCAGAAAACAGCAGTCTGGGACCTATCGAACGCTATTGTGCTGACTCCTAATTGGGTAAGTGCAGTTGAAGAGAAAGCGATTAGGGTACTGATTGAAGAAGTGGAGAAACGAACGGGCATCACGCTGCCGGTTGTAAATAAGCGGCCGGAAGGAAGCAATCCGGTCATTATCGCCGGAACAAGTCAAACGCTTAACGAACACATCCAGCCATTTGCTGCTGCTCTGCTGCAATTGGAAGCTCCTGGCGAAGAGGGCTACCGGCTGCTGGGGCAGCAGGAGGATAAGCCGATTGTACTGATCGTTGGCGAAGATCACCGAGGACTGCTGTACGGCATCGGCAAATTTCTGAGAAAAGCGAGACTGAAGCAGCAATCGATCTTGGTAGATGCGAATCTTTCGATCTCGAGTACCCCTCGGCAATTATGCAGAGGACATCAGCTGGGATATCGGCCTAAGACGAACGCATACGACGCTTGGTCGGTCGAGCAGTTCGAGCAGTACATTCGCGAGCTTGCTTTATTCGGGGCTAACAGCATCGAAATTATGCCTCCGCGCACCGACGACGACCCGACGGGTCCGCTGATGAAGGTCGATCCGACGGAGATGATGATCCGTTTATCGGAAATCATTCATTCGTACGGTCTTGACACCTGGGTTTGGTACCCGAATATGGCGGACAATTATGCCAATCCAGCGACGGTTCAGGCCGAGCTGGCGGAGCGGGAAGAGATTTTCAGCAAGGTACCGCATATCGATGCGGTGTTCATTCCGGGGAGCGATCCAGGGGATCTCGAGCCTGACCTATTGTTTGAGTGGTCTGAGCAAGTAGCCGGGCTGCTGCGGAAATATCACCCGCAGGCCAAGCTATGGCTATCCCCGCAGGTGATGTCTCACGAATCGAAGCGATGGCTGGAAGGATTTCTCGCTAATGTTCTGCTGGAGCCAGAGTGGCTGGGCGGGATTGTGTTCGGGCCGCACGTAGATATTACACTGCCAGATCTGCGCCGAATCGTGCCGGACCAGTATCCGATCCGCCGATATGAAGACATTACGCATAATTTCCATTGCCAGTATCCTGTGCAGGAATGGGACCTTGCCTATGCCTTGACTCTGGGCCGTGAAAGTATCAACCCGAGGCCGCTTGCACAAAAGCATATCCACAACCTGCTGGAGTCCTATGCTGTCGGCAATATATCGTATTCCGAGGGCATCAACGACGACGTCAATAAATTTATCTGGAGCGACCAGGATTGGGACTCAGGGACGCCGGTAATTGAAACATTGCGCGATTTTGCCCGGCTATTTATCGGAGACGATTATACGGAGGGCGTCGCTCAAGGGCTGTTGGCTTTGGAGCGGAATTGGGAAGGACCTTTGATTGCTAACGAAACGGTAGATGATACACTGCGGCAATGGCAGCTAATGGAACAGTCAGCACCTCCGGAGGTGACCAACAATTACCGTTTCCAAATGGGGCTGCTTCGCGCCTACTACGACGTGTATATTAGAAGGCGTTTGATTTATGAAACCGAGCTGGAGAAGGCAGCCATGGATTGGCTGAAAGCAGCCTCGACTGTGGGAACAGCGGCAGCGATCGAGCATGCCGAGGCCGTCTTGCGGAAGGCGACTGCTGCACCGGTAGCTGCGCAATACCGTTCACGCTGCTGGGAGTTGGCCGACGAGCTGTTTAAGAACATCGGCGCGCAGCTCTCGGTGGTAAAGCATCATGCAATCGCGTTAGGTCGGGGGGCGTTCATGGATGCCATTGATTTTCCGCTGAACGATGCAATGTGGCTGACATCACAGTTTTCCACCATTTTGAAATTAGAGAGTGAATCGGAGCGTCTGGAAGCCGTTCATCAACTGATCCACCGCACCAATCCGGGACCTGGAGGCTTTTACGACAATTTGGGCTCGTATCAGGGCTGGCAGCGGGTTCAAAAAGCGAAGGGTTGGGAGCTCGATCCAGGGTTTCTCGAGTCGCCGAGATTGGCCCCCGCTATTTATTTGCTGCAAAGTGAACGGACGATATCTACGGGTCATATCCCGCCATTGGCCGCTGTCCGACATGCCAATACGCTTGCGGATACCCAGCTTTCGCTGAGCTATGAGCATCTTGATCCTGCTTGCTCCTATAACGTCAAGGTCAATTACGTCGGGGATACCATCGGGGAACTTTGCAGAGATTACCGGGTGACATTGACAGCGAATGGCGAATGCACGATTCATGAGAACGTGCTTGTGAAAGAAGGGCAGTGCACGTTAATCGAATCAACGATTCCACAGGAGGCATTGACCAGCGGTACGCTGACCCTCACGTTCAAAAGGATCAGCGGTTTTAAACGGTTGAACGTCTCGGAGGTCTGGATTATCCCGAGTAGCAATACCATGGCTAAGGCACTTTAAGCAGAATTGCTCAAGCATGATACCTAACAAGCTCCCTCCAATTCACGTTATGGATATGTGATTTGAGGGGGCTTGTAAGAGTGCTTACAAACAGAGGTATACGTTATAGAACGGTACTGGTGGGGCAAAGTGAAAATTACCATTTAACTAGTCGGATCTATCTTATCCGGCGGCAAGGAGTGTTCAATCATGACTTCATCTTTGCAAACCATTGATCTCACAAGCGCTGTAATTATACATTCGACAAGTGCATCTGCTCACGAAAACAAAGCCATTATCGTATTGCTCGAGGAAATCGCGAAGCGAACTGGAATCACCCTGCTTACTGATCACAGCACGACCACGCATTTCCAAGCCCCCAGAATCATCGTCGGATCCGAAGCCTCACTTGAAGAGTTAATGAAATACAAGCTTCCGTACCAGGAGCTGTTGGGCGAGCTGACATGTCCGGGGGCGGAAGGATTCCGCGTTGCTGTGGGGACACAAGCCGGCGAGCCGCCGGTTGTATGGGTTGTCGGCGCCGATGCGCGCGGTGTGTTGTTCGGTGTTGGCAAGCTGCTGCGCGAACTGCAGTTGACGCATGGTCGGATTCAGCTGGATTCGGAGCTGCGCATTTCCAGTACGCCTGCCATGAAGCTGCGAGGTCATCAGCTTGGCTACCGTCCCAAAACAAACGCCTACGATGCATGGTCGGCCGGACAGTTCGAGCAGTACATCCGCGAATTGGCCATATTTGGGTCCAACAGCATAGAAATTGTGCCGCCTCGTACGGATGATGAGGCAACAGGCATTCATATGAAGGTGCCTGCTCTGGAGATGATGATCCAACTGTCTGAAATCATCGATTCCTACGGTCTTGATGTGTGGATCTGGTATCCGAATATGGCGTCCAATTATAGCGATCCTGAAACCATTGAATCCGAATTGGCAGAACGGGAAGAAATATTCCGCAAGCTGCCTAGAATTGACCATATTTTAATTCCCAGCGGTGATCCGGGACATATCAAGCTGGATGAATTTTTTAGATGGACGGAACAGATTGCTGGTTTATTAAGAAAATATCATCCACAGGCCAAACTATGGTTCTCGCCCCAGCACCCCCAGCCTGCAGATGAGTGGGTTAACGGGTTTATGGACGGGGTGAATCGCAAGCCGGAATGGCTCGGAGGTGTAGCGCATGGTCCATGGGTCCGAAAGTCGCTGCAAGAAATGCGGGATATGCTCGATGAGGCAATTCCTATACGCAATTACCCGGATATCACGCATAACTTCGCTGCCCAGTTTCCAATTCGGGATTGGGATCTCGCGTTTGCCCTGACGCACGGGCGTGAAAGCATCAATCCCCGGCCGATAGCCATGAAACAGATCCATAACCAAATTTGCGCCTATTCGACCGGCAGCCTTACTTATTCCGAAGGTATCTATGATGATGTAAACAAGTTCATTTGGGGTGCTCAAGACTGGGATCCAACCACGGATGTGGCCGTCACGCTTCGTGAGTATGCGCGTTTCTTCATTGGAAGTGATTACACGGAAGCGCTGGCCGGCGCCATCCTGGCGTTGGAACGCAATTGGACCGGGCCGCTTATTGCTAACCATGGCGTAGAAGCTACACTCAGACAGTGGTTGGACATCGAGGACAAAGCAGGGGCTGACGTACGGGACAATTACCGATTCCAAATGGGGCTGCTGCGCGCAAACTATGATGTCTATATTCGGCGGCGTCTTCTGCACGAAACCGAGCTGGAGCTGCGGGCCGTCTTCGCTCTGGAGTCTGCCCCCAAGACGGGCGCATTGCCCGCTTTAGACGAGGCGGAATCGATTCTGAGCCTTGCCCGTAATTTATCGGTTGCAGCGAAACAGCAGCGACAAGCCTGCGAAGAACTCGCAGAGTGTCTATTTCACTCGATCGGCGCTCAATCGTCTGTCGGCAAGTATCAGGCGATCGCTTGGGATCGCGGGGCATTCATGGATGATATTGACCAACCGCTCAATAATGCCGAGTGGCTGTTAGCCCATCTCGATCAAGCCCGGCAACTGACGGACGAGTACAGCAGGTTGGAAGTCATCCACAAAGCGATACGCCGGACGGATCCCGGGCCTGGCGGCTATTACGATAATTTGGGTTCTACCTCAAGCTGGGAACGCGTCGTCATGAGACGAAGCCGGGAGGAAGATCCCGCTTTTGAGGATTCGGTGTTTACGGCCTATTGCGTGCACTTCCTTCATCTCACCGAGCAAAGGAAACAGGAAATCGGCCCCGTTCCGCTAGCCTGGCTGACACAGCTGACTTCGTTCTATAAAGCCCCGCTTACGCTGAAATACGAGCATCTGGACAGTACCTCGGATTACGTCCTGAAGGTGACCTACAGCGGATTTATGACCGCGCGCAGCGGTCCGATGCAGCTGATTGCCAATGATCGGTATGTTCTTGCTGAGGGTCTCCGTGTGAGCGTGCCAATCCTGCAGAAGGAGTATTTCGTTCCTCGCGAGGTAATTATAGACGGTCGGCTCTTCTTGACATGGAGCACAGCTCCGGATCGGGTAGGCCCGTATGCCGCTGAGGTTTGGTTAATGAGAGCAGGGCAACAGTCAAATGATCGTCCTTCTTTACAAGCGGCTCCACGTTTAGCTGAAATTCATCGTGCCTCATTTAATGGCACGATGGGATAGAGCGATTGCCAAGTGAAGAAAAGGAGAGAGGCATGATGAACCAAACAGTATGCAACGGGGTACACGTGACCGATATTTCCGACGCGAGAATTTACGCGCCGAAGTCTATGCCGGCTAGAGGAATGACCGCTGTAAACATTATGGTCGAGGAAATCGAAAAACGAACAGGCATTCGAATCCCCTTACTGGATACGCCACCTGAGGATTCTCAGCCGATTATTACCGTTACATATGTAAACCAACAAGCTGAGAAAGCGCTTGGTCCGGAGGGATTCAGAATATCTACGGATCAAAGTGGCAGGTTTACGATTACGGTAGAAGGCGCCGATGATAGAGGTGTTCTGTATGGCGTTGGTAAGCTGCTCAGAGTTATGTACCTGACGGTAGCCAGCATTAAGGCTCCTTCCACGATCAGTCTTTCTGAAACGCCCCATTTTCCTTTAAGAGGGCATCAGCTTGGGTACAGACCCAAAACCAATGCCTATGACGCTTGGACACCTGAAATTTATTCACAGTACATCCGAGAGCTTGCCCTGTTTGGCGCCAACAGTATTGAAATTATGCCGCCGATCACGGATGACGATCGAACCGGCCCGCTGATGAAATATGATCCTCTCTTTATGATGCAGCATGTATCGGAAGTATGCGACGCAATGGATTTGGATGTCTGGATTTGGTACCCGAATATGGGATCTGAAGACAATTGGTATCCGGCTTCTGGCAGTGATGAGGAGTTTATGAAGCCCGAATACCTGAAGCTGCAATTGGAAGAGCGAAATGAGATTTTTGGTTCGCTGAAAAGAGTGGATCATGTTTTTGTGCCAGGTGGAGATCCAGGTGCGTTAGGTGCGCAGGATTTATTCGATTTTATGGCCATGCAAGCGGAGGTGCTGCAAAAATATCATCCCCATGCCAAAATGTGGGTTTCCCCTCAGGCCTTCAATCCGACGGATGAGTGGCTGGATGTTTTTTTTGAGAATGTTCGTAAAGAACCGATATGGCTCTCTGGGGTAGTCTTTGGACCGTGGGAAAAACACTCCCTGCCTGAGCTTAGGAAGCTTGTTCCTGAACGGATAGCTATTCGGAGCTACCCTGATATTACGCACAGCCTTAGCTGTCAATATCCTGTAGCGAACTGGGATACGGCGTTTGCGATGACGCTTTCCAGAGAATGCATTAACCCGAGGCCGGTGGCTCAAAAACACATCCAAAACTCAACGATGCACGATGGGATTGTCGGCTCATTAAGCTACTCGGAGGGCATCAATGACGACTTGAATAAATTTGTATGGAGCGGACAGGATTGGTGCCCAGATACGCCTGTGCTCGATACGTTAAAAGAGTATGCCAGATTCTTGATCGGTCCGGAATTTGAAGATGGGGTTAGCCAAGGCTTACTAGCACTGGAGCGTAATTTCGAGGGGCCCGTGGCGACAAGCCAACAAATTCCGATCACACTAAAGCAATGGATGGCCATGGAAGCAATGGCAGACGATAAAGTAAGGAACAATTACAGATTCGAGCAGGGCTTACTGAGAGCGTACTATGATGCTTATATCCAAAGAAGATGGATTCATGAAACCGAGCTTGAGTATAAGGCCAAGGATATTTTGGCTCAAGTCGCTGAACTAGGCACATTAAAAGCAATGGAGCTTGCGGAAGAAATACTGGATAAGAAAGTTTCCGAACCGGTATGCATGGATATTAAAATGAAGTGCGACGAGCTGGCCGACCGGCTGTTCGACCATATCGGAGCGCAGCTAACCGTTGAAAAGCATAAAGCCATCGGAGTAATTCGCGGAGCGTTTATGGATGGCATCGATCTGCCGCTGAACGATATGGCGTTCCTTACAAATTCTTTTGCACTCATCAGACAAATGCCAGATGAACAAGCGCGATTATCCGCTCTAAACGACAGTATTATTAACCGAACCAACCCCGGAATTGGAGGCTTTTACGATAATTTTGCTCTCAATCACTCCTTATCGAGAGTTGAATTTGCCCATTCGTGGGCCGACGATCCCGGCTTCTTGAAAACAGCGCTGCTAAGGCATAATCCAGCTCTTTTGCAGGCAGCTTTGAAAACTTCATCGACTGCCACCTATACAAGGGTTTGCCGAGAAGCACTGCATCGCATTTTACCAGGGTTAACCAGCCCGCCGCTAGCTTGGATTACGTATTTGAATTCCTATTACTCGGCACCGATCAAGGTGACCTATGATGATCTGGATCGACATGCATCGTATGTAATTAAAGTCATGGGGCTGTGGGGCGGCAGGGTCCGGATGCTGGTCAACGGGAAGTACGTCGATGATGTGCATGTGAAGTATCGAGGCTTGCTGGACGAATATCCGGTTACCCCAGATATGATTCCGGATGGCAAAATGGAGATCGTCTGGGTCAATGAAGAATCGGGAGTAGGTCCATACATTAATGAGTTATGGGTAATGAAACAGGGAGAAATGTCCAAGAGGTGATCATGGTGGGGTTTGAGCATGAAGCTAAAACGTATGTCAATTCACTTGGGATGGCCTTCAAATGGATTGAGGCTGGAAGCTTCCGGATGGGCAGCGACTATGGCGATTCGGATGAACAGCCCGTTCATACCGTACAGATCAGCAGGCCGTTTTATGTAAGCGCTTATGAGGTTACGAACGCGATATATGAGCAATTTGACCCCGGGCACCGCAGACTTAGGGGGAAGCTCGGTTTCTCCAAGGATGACGACGAAGCTGTTATTTTCGTCAGCTGGCATGAGGCGCAGGCGTTCTGCGCCTGGCTTTCGGAGAAGGAAGGGCTCCCGTACCGACTGCCGACGGAAGCGGAATGGGAGTATGCCGCGAGGGCAGGTACCGTGACGGAGTTTCATACGGGAGATGTGTTCCCCCGATCGCAGCATAGGAACCAGAGGGAGAGTTGGTTTCCAGATCCAGAGCGTTCCCGAAGAGAAGAAGAGGTCGTACAACTGACTGTCGGATGCTTTCCCCCTAATGCCTGGGGCCTGCATGACATGCACGGCAATGTGGAGGAATGGGTAAATGACTGGTATGGACCGTATGAGTCGGAGCCTCAAACCGATCCGGTCGGGCGTGCGGACGGTGATTTTAAAGTCACTCGAGGCGGGAGTCATCAGACATGGGACTATTATTTACGATCCGCTAATCGCTTGGGGACATTGCCCGAGGATAAACATTGGATGATCGGATTTCGTGTGGCATTGGGAGAGATGCCTACTTCCGAGCCGCTTCCGGTGCCGCCAAAGCCTCTCTGGCAGCTGGATGTCCGCCAAGGCCTGCCAATGGTCGATGCGGCCGGACCTGATATGGATCGCACTTATTTCGCAGGCCCCCGCCGTTATGTCAAAGTTCTGCCTGGGGCCAAGGGACCGTTATATATTCATAACCACGTAGGCGATGTAACGGAAGCTCCGAACGGCGACTTGATTGCCGTTTGGTATTCCACGACGTCTGAGATGGGGCGGGAAATGCTGCTAGCCGGCAGCCGGCTGCGCTGCGGAGCAGAAGAATGGGACGATGCCTGTGTCGTCTTGGATGCGCCGGACCGCAATATGTCAGGTACAGCGTTATTCTGGGATGAATCGACCAACATCCTCTACCATTTCTACGGGTTAGGTGCTGCGGGGTCTTGGGGGAATCTCGCCTTGGTCATGCGAACGTCAAGGGACAACGGGGAGTCTTGGTCGAAGGCGAGCATCCTCGAACCGGAGCACGGACTGCGAACGATGCCGTTGTCTTCCGTGTTCAAGACCAAGGATGGCGAAATCGTATTGTCCTGCGATGCCGTTACAGGCAATAACGGAGGAACGGCTTTGTGGATCAGCACAGACGGGGGAACTAGATGGCGGGATGCGGGGGGAACCATTGCCGGAATTCATGCACCCGCAGCCGAGCTCGCGGACGGACGCTTCATTGCCTTCGGACGCGGAGATAACATTAACGGTAAAATGCCAAAAAGCTTATCGTCCGATAAAGGGAACACCTGGACCTATCATGAAACGGAATTTGAGCCGCTGGTCGGCGGACAACGGGCTGCGCTGCTGCGTCTGCGGGAGGGTCCCTTGTTTATGGCTACCTTCTCATCCGGTATGGATATCTTTGACAAAAGCGGGGTGAAACGCCGGGTCAAAGGGTTGATGGGCTTCGTCTCCACTGATAATGGCGCGAGCTGGGCACACCGGCGTTTAATAACGGATGATGGACCCGGTACGGTGTGGGATGGCCAGGCATGGACCGGCCGCTTCATGCTAAGCTTCAAGAACGCCGAACCGAAAGGGTATTTGTCGGTCATTCAGACGAGAGACGGTCTGATTCATCTCTTCAGCAGCGCACTGCATTACACCTTTAATTTGCATTGGCTTATGGAGCCGCATCTGGGAGAGGACGAAATTGCCTTTCGGCCTTGGAATGGAGAAGGGTGAAGAGGGAAGAGGGAAGAAACCATGAGGAGTGAGCATCATTATGAAGCCGAAAGTACTAATTACCCGAAAAGTACCTGAGAATGCTCTTGCTGTTTTGCAGGAAACCTGTGAGCTGATCGAGTGGCCTCGGGAAGATGAACCAGCGCCCCGAACTTTCCTAGAAGAGCATATTGTGGAGGCGGACGGCCTCTACTGTCTGATCACCGACAAAATCGATAAAGCCCTCATGGCCCTTGCCCCAAAGCTAAAGGTAATCAGCACGATGGCAGTCGGTTACAACCATATCGATATTGCCGAAGCGAATAAGCTGGGGATTTTGGTGACAAATACGCCGGAGGTTCTGACAGAAACGACAGCTGATCTGGCATTCGCACTTCTGCTTGCTACCGCTCGCCGCCTTGTGGAAGCGAGCGATTTATTGCGGAAAGGCGAGTGGAGAACGTGGTCTCCCATGCTCCTCACCGGTCAGGAAGTGTATGGGTCCACGCTTGGCATAATCGGAATGGGACGGATCGGTGAAGCAGTCGCCCGGCGCGCACGTGGCTTTGACATGAAGGTGCTGTACCATAACCGCAATAGGAAGCCAGAGGCGGAACAGATCTACGGACTTGAATATGCAGAGCTGAATAGACTGCTTGAGGTTTCCGATTTTGTGCTATTGCTGATGCCGTATACTCCGGAGACGGCCAACATGATCGGAATGAACCAGTTGCAGCGAATGAAAAAGAGTGCCGTTCTCATTAACGTTGCGCGAGGCGGTATTGTGAACGAGGTGGACCTGTACGAGGCTTTGCGAGAAGGAACAATCTGGGCGGCGGGTCTCGATGTGTTCGAAGAGGAGCCCGTCCAAACCGACCATCCGTTGCTTTCGCTGCCGAACGTGGTCACTTTGCCGCATATCGGCAGCGCGGGCATCGCGACTCGGATGAAGATGGCATTGATTGCAGCGGAGAACCTGCAGCAGGGGCTGGTGGGGCAGCGTCCGAAATTTCTGGTAAACGCGGAAGCGTGGAAATGAATAATCATGCCCGGAACTTGCCTCACTTCGAGCCCAGACTTCGTCTAATACATTAGACGGAAAATGCAAAGGAAACCGATAATGGAGCACCCGACTTGATCGGGTGTTTGTGTTTCTCAGGAATTGCGCAACAATACTAGTCTAATTTCGTCTATATAATATGTGGGAATTTCCACCATTCCGATGTGGTGATAAAAATGTGGAAAAGAACAACATCGCAACATTTAAAGAACGAGAGTGGAGGATATATGTTCTTGTCCTCCGACAACAATATCTGCAGCCTTCTGCCACTCGACCAACTGCGCTTCTCCGKGGACGATTTATTCCTCTCGAACCTGGGAAGGTGGCATATCACAAAAATCCCTGATGCAGGCAATTGAAATAAAGTACTGCTTCTCCACGCGAAACCGATTATACTTTAGCTATGGCCATGGCTGATGCTGCAGTGGGATATACTTTACCAAACTATAACCCGGAAGACATTCAATGAAAAATTCACAGAAAAAATGGACTGTCTATGTCATTCATCATTCCCACACGGATATTGGCTACACGGACCGGCAAGAGAAGATCACGCAGTATCATGCCGATTATATACGTCAAGTGATGGACATTCTGGACGCAGCCCGAAATGGAGGTAGGACCGAATGAGGAGGCTTCAAGTGGGTCTGCGAAATGTTCTGGGCCGTGGAGCTGTTCTGGCAACAGGCGGATCAGAAGCAGAGGGAAAGGTTCCTCAATGTTGTGAGGGCCGGCGATATCGGCCTGTCGAGCACGTACCTGAATCTGACACCGACTAAACTACGGCTGTCGATTTATACAAGATGCGAAGAAATTATAATTACTTTTGACATGTATACGAACCGTCCTATTCTATTAAAGGAGTGACATACAAATGAAGAAAACCATTGGATGGGGCATTCTCGCAACTGGGGTAATTTCCAATATATTTGCCAAAGATCTGGCATATGTTGCGAATGCACGTTTAGTAGCGGTTGGCTCAAGATCGCAAGAGAAAGCGGATGCATTTGCCGCTAAGTATAATATTCCGCGCGCATATGATAGCTACGAAGCGTTGGCGAACGATCCCGATGTAGACATTATTTATGTGGCTACGCCTCATCCGTTACATAAGGATAACGTGCTCACCTGTCTGCGAGCAGGTAAAGCAGTTTTGTGCGAGAAGTCGTTTGTCATGAATGCGCCGGAGCTGGAAATATTAATACAAACTGCTCGTGAACGACGTCTATTCATGATGGAAGCGATGTGGACAAGATTTTTACCGGCAATTAAGAAGGTGAGGGAATGGTTAGCTGCTGGTGTTATTGGGGAAGTTGGGATGGTAGATGTTCGTTTTGGCAATTTTGCTCCATGGAATCCAGAAAGCAGACTATTCAACCCCGAATTAGGTGGTGGTGCTTTGCTTGATGTGGGTATTTATTGTATCTCCTTTATTTCTATGGTTATGGGTACACCTCCAACTACGATCCAAAGTTTAGTTAATAAGGGAGATACTGGCGTTGATGAGGTATTCACTGCGTTATTCGGCTATGAGGATGGCAGGATGGCTTCTTTGATGGCAGGACTAAGATTGAAATCGAAGCATGAAGTGGTCATTCTGGGGACAGAAGGAGAAATTCGTATTACTGATTTTTGGAAAGCAAAATCTGCTATTCTAAATGTATATAATCAATATGAAGAGAAATTTGAGGATACGAGTGAGCAAATTGGTTATGCGTTTGAAGCGACTGAGGCGGTACAATGTTTGTTAGATGGAAATTTAGAAAGCAACATTATGCCTTTGGAAGAATCTTTGGCTATTATGAAGACGATGGACACGCTTAGAATGAACTGGGGCTTAATATACCCAGGAGAAGGCAAGTGAAGGAAGCAGGAAGCTAAGCTATCAATGGATAAAAGCACGAGAATCGCGTCATAAAAAAAGATTGTCGCAATCTGGCCAGTTGTCGGGTGACAAGAACATTATCTCATTATTGGCCGCGAAATTCGCGGCTTTTTTGTTTTATGGGATAAAGTTCTTGTCAAAACCAAATGACAAGAACTTTATCCCATTCCCGATTTTGACAAGAACTTTATCTCATTCCCGACGGATGACAATAAAGGAGGTTAGGTCGGTTAAATATAGCCGAAATCTGGACAAAATCCGGACTTACTGTTAAGCTAACGGGCAGAATAATGGAGAAAAAAGGGATTATGGTTCTCATGTGGAATTCATTGGGTAGTAAATTCTAGGAACTTGCAAATTCTTATAGCTAGAATCGTAAACGAGATCAACGCTGTCTTTTACCGGCGGATATCCTGGGCCGATTGATACCGATTCCCCAAATGATCGAAGTCGCAAGCGAACTTCGAGCGGACATCGTAAATGAGTAGGCTGCGCGATTCAATATTCATTCGATATTGCCCATCTATTATAGGAATGCAAGGGACACTAACCTTGCAAAAAAGATTCCGAAACGGAGGCAATTCAATGAAAGAAAACAAGCTCGCGCGTCTGGGTACAAAAAAGCTGGGGCTAATCGCAGCCGGTGTAGCGATTGTCGCTATTCTTGCAACGGCATCCGCGTTTGCGGCAAATGGCAGTTTTGGCCCGTCAACCTTGCAGGGGGTCAAAAACGTCAATGTCGCTATTTCGAGAGATGCCGTAAACGGGGAGCTCATGCATATCGTGAAAAACAAGACCGATCTTTACTCCTTCGACGGCGGAGAAACTTGGAACGATGTACTTCCTGATGGGTTTAAGCTTGACAGTAAGGGGAACCTTCAGAAAATCAAGTGATGACTGCTACTGAACATAGGCACATGGACTATAATGTCTATGTGCCTATGCTAACTCGAATGGGAAATTAAAGGTGACTTATGAGGATATTGCTTGTTGAAGATGAGAAATATATCGCGGAAGCTGTGGCAGACTTTTTGGAAGATCACCATTTTACAGTCGATCTGGCTTTTGACGGAGAGTATGGGCTGGATTGCGCGTTGTCAGGAATTCACGACATCATTATCCTCGACATCATGCTTCCTAAAATAGACGGTTTAATCGTACTGAGAAAGCTACGTGAAGAAGGTGTGAAAGCTCCTGTGATCTTGTTAACGGCACGTGACCAAACACAGGATAAAGTAAATGGATTGAATAGCGGGGCTGACGATTATTTGGCGAAGCCTTTCCATTCGGACGAGCTACTGGCTCGGATCCGGGCGCTTGGTCGCAGAATGCCAGAGATCATCCATGCCGGTTTGATTAAGTGCGGTGATATTTCCTTTAATCCCGCAGCGCTGACGCTGAACAAGGGGAGCACAGAAGCGAAGCTTACATTGAAAGAAGCCCAACTGCTGGAACTACTTTCCAAGCGAAGCGGAATGGTATTTTCCAACGACATGATTATCGAGAAAC
>NZ_JBFUHL010000077.1:0-18939 GCF_056402415.1 Paenibacillus sp. P4_A9 | reverse complement strand
TGATCTTTGAACCACTCACGGAGAGCACGATCATCGAAGCTGACCGACTCGTTTCCTTCTAAGATTAGGTTATTGGCGATGAGATAGTCCCTGCCTCCCCCCATATGAAAAGCCTGCCAAACTTTGTAGAAAACATTCCCATAGATTTCCGTGCTGCTTACTGCATCGTCCATATAAACCCCGAAAGCGCCTACACTGCCCTCAAATCCGCCAACATGGTGAATAAAATTATACCTTATGACATTCCCACGGTATGTCCAATCTCGTCCCGCATAGATGGCAGCAGCATCATCTGTTTCGAGAACAACATTAAAAATTTCATTATATTCGATGATATGGTCATTGCCCCAATACATAATGGCTGCATGAGGTGCATCATGAATTCGGTTATGGCTTGCCCTATGGCCAACCCCATACATCTTGATTGCTTCAGAATACGTCCTTTTGATTCGGGAATAGCGATATATGTGGTTATTTTCGGCGATATGACCGCCAGGTGTAAGGCTTTTCCTGTCCCCGCCACTCAGTGCAATCCCACCTGTACCCGTATCATAAATCTCGCAGCCTACAATTTGATGCCMTGTTCCGCCTACATTTGGATCTTCACTTTTATAGTTGCCAATAACTACTCCACTTTGTCCAAGTTTTCTAAGCACACATTTCATAATACGGTTGCAGGATCCTCCCAGGATCTTCACTCCGTCACCACGACTCACTTCCAACACCAATCCTTGAAGAGTTACATTTGAAACGTTGTTCATGCATATAAGCGGTTCTTTCATTATTGAAAGCTGAACGGTGCTTCTTTCCATTTGAGATGGTGGGTAGAAATACAAGATCCCATGCTCCCTGTCCAAATACCACTCCCCTGGCACATCCAATTCTTCCAGTAGATTAAAGGCGTAATACCGCTGACCGCTTTTTACCCCATACCAACTTGGTTGCTTGGTCTTGATGCATTTTGCCTCGGTATCAATAGATTCAATCTGGAGAATGCCATCCGCCCAGTCATGGTACCAATATCCAAACAGCCATACATCCTTGGCGTTCACCCATCGATCCGGGCGATCTTCTTGGAAACTGAACGTAAGACCCCGAAGGGGGTTATCCCGTTGATCCGGTGGAACATAATTCGGACTGGTCGTAGGAACATCCAATGCATAATCTCTGGGAATAGTCCCCGTATCTTTAATTTCCCCCGTCATTGCATATCCTTCGTTGGGCCAACGGGCCAACGTCATGGCATTTCCATTAAAAAACAACTCAGGCATCGAATCGACGCTAGGTAAACCGAATCCGGAATGCTTGATGTCTCCGTAATCGGTGATTCCCTGCTTTTTCAAATCGTACTGCAGGACTTTCGATCTTGCTTCTAGTGGAATTCTATTTCGGACAGCTTCGTCAACAACCGGCTCAAAATCCGACTCCGTCAGATCGAACCCTCCCATCAAACAGACAGTTTCATCTTGATATGCCTTGTATACAATGGGTGAGTCTTCTGTGCCGGAATCCTGCTCGTTCAATTGAAACGAATTGTCTAAACGGTAAACTCCGCCCCGCACTTGAATAGTAATACCCTCGGAAGGCAGACCCGTAGTCTGTTTCATAACTCTAATAGCATCTCTTGCCCTTTCGAATGTGGCAAATGGCGTATTCATCATGCCATCGTTCAAATCATTTCCGTCAAGCGCAACAAAAAAGTGGTTCATGCCATTTAGTCCTCTCTATACCTCCGAAATTTCAAAACGGAACCCAAAATAATCTTCTAATTTATGTGACAACTTTGCCTTTGCCAAATTCATCCTCAAACCGACCGATCTTGCCAAACGGGATTAACTCGAAGTACGAAACTAGCTTTGACAAATTGCCAAGAATCTCATAGTTCATCTCAATCGTTCCGTGCTCACGAACTGCAGGGGCAATCGTCAATATATCATCGCTAGCAAGATGATTCTTATATGGTATCATGCCTGTCCGGTACAAAATGTTTCTAGCCACCGTGTTATACTTTGGCGTTCCCGGCTCATCCTGCAAAATCGTCAGCAAGTGCGGATACTTGCTTCGCCACGGCTCTACTTGATAAGGCACCTCTTCGAGCCTTTGCTGCATAGTCCCATCTTCAACAAGATAAGATGCCCAACTGCCCGTCTTTCCGCGATCGTCAATATATACCGACCTTCGACAATTAATTATCAAGTTGTTCGTTATCGAATTATTCCGACCTCCACCAACAACGAACGGGATATCGACATCTAGGAAAATATTCCCCAAAATTGTCACTCCTGAAGCCATATCATCTAGGTAAACACCAACCTGTCCCCCCGAACTATCGTTATTGATATGGTGGATGTGATTGAACCGAATCACGTTTCCCTGCTCCGACCAGTCACGCCCCGTATAGATAGCACCAGCGTCGCCCGTTTCCGTCAACACGCTGTAAATATTGTTGAATTCGATCAAATGGTCGTTCCCATGGAAAAAAATACCTAAGTGTGGCGCGTCATGAATCTCATTATGCGCTGCGATATTACCGACGCCATGTAGCTGAATGGCCGGACTGTATGTCCGCTTTAAACGGCTGTATTTGAAAATTTCGTTATTCAGCGCTTCATTTCGCCCCGGTGTAAGTGTCGTACGGTCACCTCCACCCAAAAATATGCCTCCGATTCCTGTGTCGTAAATGGTGCAGCTCAGCACGCGGTGATCGGTTCCGGCATTCGCACCGGTTTGGGTATCCTCGCCTATTACGACGGCAAAACCGCCTAACTTGCACAATGTGCATCCGGCAATTAAATTATGTGAGCCACCCTTGATATGAACGCCCGCTCCTCGTGATACTTCCAACGTAAGCTTACGAAAAGTAACATGAGAGACCCCATCCAAGCGAACAAGTGTATCGTCAAATAAAGAGAGTTGAACACGACAGTCTTCTGTAATTGGGGTTGGCGGGTAAAAATAAACAATGCCGCTCTCCCGGTCCAAATACCATTCGCCAGGCGTATCAAGTTCTTCCAATACATTGTAATAAAAATACCGCTGGCCATCGCGAACTGAATAATGACTTGCTTGCTCGGTATGCAGCTGCCCTTTGGCCGCATCAAGCGAAGCAATCCGTAAATTTGCGTCTGCCCAATCCCAAAACCAGTATCCATGCATCCACAGATCACCTGTGTTTTTCCAACCGAACGGTCGAGGATCTGTTATTGTGAGTATCGCGCCTTTCAACTGTTCTTCGACCAAACGCTCAGCATCCTGATCGAACAGTCGCGGATTACCACCGGGATCGACGACATGTTCTATTTTTACGTAACCATTGCTAGGATAGCGAGCAAGAGCCATCGTCGTACTATTTACAAATAGTTCCGGAGTTGCAACAGAAAAAGGAAATCCGTAACCAACTTGCTCGATCCGTCCATAGTCGGTAACCCCAAGTTCCTTCAAATCGATTTGCACAATCTGTTCTCTCGCTTGCTCGCTCAAGCGGCCAAGAATTTCAGGGTCAGTAACAGGACCTAAGCGTTCCGCAGGCAAGTCGATGCCTCCTATAATACGAACGTCTTCATCTCTGTAAGCCGAGTACACGATCGCCTTCTCCGGAGTCCCGGAGTCACATTCCTCCAGTAGAAATGTTTTTACTAACTGGTATACGCCGCCCCGGATGAAGACGGTAATGCCACCTTCCGGAAGACTAGAAGAATTCTTCAGAATCCGTATCGCATCTCTTGCGCCTTCTAACGTAGCGAACGGCGACTCCTTTGTCCCCGAATTGCCATCATTGCCATTAACTGCAATGTAGTAGGTATTCTTTTCCATCCTATCACCACTCCCTTTGCACTGCTCAGGTAGTATGTTGTCGTTGTGATCTCCAGCTTTTCCCCTGCGGATCCTTTATTGGACGTCATGAAA
The DNA here is from genome assembly GCF_056402415.1 of Paenibacillus sp. P4_A9. Taxonomy (NCBI): domain Bacteria; kingdom Bacillati; phylum Bacillota; class Bacilli; order Caryophanales; family Paenibacillaceae; genus Paenibacillus; species Paenibacillus sp. P4_A9. Next base: position 15,033 of record NZ_JBFUHL010000077.1, on the reverse strand, counting down.
TAATATTAATTTTATAGTAGCAACCTTCTTGTATTCGCGTAAATGAAGAAACTATTAATAATCAGCACAAATTATACCTGCTAACGTAATTAAGCTGCCGTTTCTCTCGCGGCATCTTGGTGCATATAAACATCTGGCACCGTCTACATTTAAAGGATCTTGCGTTTTACGATAGATCACACCATCCAAACGCCAATCATAAATTTTGTCAATAGGCGCAAGACATACGGCTCTCCATCTGGAATATACTCATAGCTTGGCAAAAATGGGTTGAGCATATAGCGGCAGAACGTTTTGAATCGAATCGATATACCCAGACTTAATAAAAGGCAGCAACAGCGACGGATTAAAGGCATTGACCCCTATAGCTCGCACTTTCCCCTGTTCCTTTAGTTTAAGAAAGGCAGGAATGGTTTCATTCATCCCCATTTCCGAGTTTTGCTCTTACAATTCATGCATTTGAATCAGATCCAGATAGTCTGTTCCAAGACGTGTTAGACTTTCTTCAACGGGACGAATCGTATTTTCATACGCCGTTTTGCCAAATGTCGTATACTCTATCATGATCACTTCCTTTTCTCTATAAAAAAAAGAAGCTAAATCCATGATCCAGCTTCATTACTTAGTATCATTGTCACATCGTTATGTAAGATCAAATCGGAACTGACATTCAATGGACTCGCTCATTTCTTTACGTGTTAACAGCAGACGATAGAATGTTCTTTCGATGTCAGGATGCGCAACCGTCAATTGTTCTTCCACAGCAACATGCCACTCGTTCGCTTCAAACGTCATCGATACCGCACCAATCGAAATTTGGCCCGGTCCATTCTGCTGCGGCTCAATACCGCAAATGAATACTTCTTGGAAAGAGAAAGCAGGTTCATGTAAGGCTACTTGATCTGTCAGAATAAGCTGCGAGTTTTCGTTCACCGGACGACGCCATAGGAACTTACGAGTAAATCGCTGTAAAGAGGGGCACTCGTACGCTTCCGATAAATCCAGTTCAAAATGCATCTCGTCATCGGTTATGTCTTGATTTACGATTTCTGCCCTGTACGTTTGGCCAAAGCCTTGTCTGCAACCGTTAATAATCGGCACAGAATGTCCATGAGAACCTGGTTGAATCATTTCGTACCGATGTTCTGGCTGAAAATACTGTCTTGTATACACACCAATTCCAATATCAGCGAGCACATTAATTCCGCCTGCATGCAAAATGAAATGCCCCAAATCGTTATGGTTGTGCGGTTCTTGGTTATGCCCGCCCTTCGCTGCAAATGCGGCCAAGCTTCCATCTGACTGCCGCACCTTCGATATTACCCACTGATTTCCTGCGAAAATCCGCTCTTCCACCCTTTCTTTCGCATCGGCAGCGACAGTTGCTTCAGCAGCCGGTTGATCCGACGACCAAAGCATTAGTCTTGACGCATCGATCCATAAATCCTTGAATTGGTTGGCTTGTTGGTACGCTTCCGGCGGTAAAGAAAGGGAGGGGAAATGTTGGTGCAAACGATGGAAAAGCCCGGTATGGAAACGAATTTCTTCTGCAGCGTCGGAGAAATTGACCACCTTGCCGTTCGACAGCATGCAGTAATGCGGGAATTTCGCAATCTTCTCTATTTTCGGTTCAGCAAGCAGGTTGATGCGTCCGCCAGTGCGCTCCTTCAGCAATTCGGCAAAATAGACAAGGCGCGAAAATCCATACTGCCAGTATACCGGACCTTCTGGGGTTGCTCCTTCCTCGTCAAATCCAGATATATATTGGCGTAAAGCGCCAATTACCCGCCATAGCATACCCGCCAGCCGTTCGCTATCCTGCGTTAAATAAATCGCTGCCGACCCGATGTTGGCTGAGCAAACCGCCGGCCAGTTATTCGTTTTCAACTCCCAGTTTTGCGGAACTGGATCATRGAAGTAAACCTGAAAGATGCGGCGCTCGATCTCCTCCTTTGCTCGGAAGACTACCCAAGGATGCAGACGGTGTCCTACATGGGAGATAATTTCAGCCAGTGCAAATCCGATTCCAGCTGCCTGTAGATCGACCGTTTCACGTGGCGGTATCGGTTGATCCCAAATTCCCTTCGGATATTCATTCACATACAACCCAGCATGTACTGGCGGTACCCATGAATATTCATTGCACACGGACCAAATCGCATTCTCCAGCCCTGTCTTCCATTCTGGACGGTCATCTGTCATTGCAAGCAAGCTGAAAGTGTGCAGCCCCGCGTACAGCTGATTACGTATATTCTCAAAGTTAATGTTGTCACCCGTCTCACTGAATACGATATAATCGGAAAATTGAGGTAGATGAGCTGGACTTCCCTGGATACGTGCAGCCTGTTCCTCAAGCCCTTCCCAGAACGATGAATAGCGTTCATCCTTTCTAATTTGCATCCACCGTTCGGTGGATGCAGCTTCTGGAAACAGCTTGCACGCTTCCGGCTTTGATTGCTCCAGAGCATTCTTCAATTCGCGGAGCGTTAATGTGCTGAGCATAATATCACCCTTTGCTTTTTATGTGCGGATTAAATCGTCAGGTTTAATATGAATTCTGAAGAAACAGGTTGGTCGTCCTGTGCCATTCCTCGTCCTGCCATAAACGGTATTGCGGTTCCGCAAAATTAGACAGGCTAGTCCCTGCAAACGGAAGCTTAGCTATTGTTTTAGCTGCATCTGCATTATATATTTTGTACCAGTCCCAGCTCATATCCGGATGATCAGGGAAATAACATGGTCCAAAGGATTCTGTAATAATCGGACATAATTCTTTACCAGAATCAAGGGTCAAGTGCTTCAACGCATTTTCATGGTAAGTTCGCACGCCTTCCAGCATTATACCATAATTCTTTCGGCAAGCTGTTTCCCAAACTTCCGAATATCTTTTCAAGTCATATGTGTTTAATTGTAGGAAATTGGAGAAGCGTGAGGCTCCCTTTCCGGTCTGTTCGAAGGCTTCCTCGTCGCTAGCGTCCATAACCACAGACGGCATATAATGAACATCTGCTACGTCGTAAATATCCGTTAATCTGTTGGCATACGGCTCGGCCCCTAATGAGGAGTAGCACAAAGGGATACCGTCGCGCCCAATTTCATTCTTGATTGCTTCTCCCATCCAATGGTTGACGCGCTGGTATGCCTGATCCAATTCCGCATTTATTTCAAGAATAACCTCGCCTTCTGTTCTAATTCGCTGCTCCAAATCCATAATAGATCTAACTTTTCCACAGCAATAATGAGGTACTTCGTTCATCGGGGCGACCCATACTGCCCGTTCCAATATTCCTTCTTCCCTCATCAAGCGTAGAGCCTGTACCCAAGTTTCGGAATAACTCACAAATGTTTTCTCTTCATCCTGCGGTTCTATAATATTGTAATGGCCGATCATGCTTGCTTTATCCCATGCATCCAAACCTAACCAGATCCCGTTTTTACGGCATAATTCCGCAAGTGTTGAAAGCCGTTCAAGTACGTTGCAGGAAAAGTCGACCGCCGTCTGTCCCCATTGGGGAAGATCCGTCCTTGGATCCCAGTTCGTCTTAAAATTTACAGATTCCTGCAGGATAAGATTTGGAAAGCAATCGATCCGCAAAGTGTTATATCCGCGAATTTTGGCTTCTTCTACACATCTGGCCAAATCCTCGTATGCACCGCCAGGATGGTTCCCCTTCAGCCAAGAAAAGTCCCACATGGATATCGTCAACGGTTGTTCTTTTGTCAAATAAGGAATCAAATTTCTCACGTCCTATTATGTTGTATTTACTTTTTCATATAGCTTACTGCGAACATGACTTGTGAACAATGGCTTAGATTAACCGAAATGTGTCCATAATTGATATCCTAGAAGTTGTTTCACTAGAATCCTACTCCTGTCCTGTATATAGAAGTATCATTCATTTACTAACAGCTTCAAAATACGAATCACATGCCCACTGCTCATTTCGTTCTTCTCACTGGAAATGCGAATGTTTACGGTATGTGTGCAACGATCAAGCTGCCCGGCAAATATGACCATGATGGGTCGATAAAACATCAAGCAGTATCGATCAAAAAGTGGTATGGTTCGAAATGCTCCTCCATCAATTGAAACCTCAATGTCTCCGGTGTCCAATCCGGCCAACATGGAGATGCCTACCTCAGTTCCGGTAAAGCTGAATTGAAACTCATCCCCGGGTGTTTCCCCAACAAAGATGTCTGCAGTAGGCGCCCAGTTAAAGAGTTTCTCGGTTGTCCAACCTTCAATCATTCGCCAATTGGCACTCGCATGAGCTATTAAAGGTGACAATTGCTTGCCATTCTCATAACATAACGAATCTAGCGCAGAAGGTAGTGCAAGTTGATCTTCGTACTTCTCATTGGGTACGAATAGCGCTTTTTCCAAGAAATCTTCCATAACCCTTGCATACAATCGATAACCCAAATCATTCGGATGCACTTCATCACCGCTAATATCTTCCCATTTCAGCTCTTTTGTTAGGATCTTGTTATACATGGCACCGGCAATGTTTACGGATGGGAGTCGATAATATTCAGCGACTTCTTCGTGGTTATAAATATTGTCCTGCAGCCTTCGATTGGCTGAATAGCTTTCGGAGCCCGACCGCCGCGCAGTATAAATAAAACAAATGTCCATTTGCGGATTGCTTCGCTTGGCATGACGAACGATGCCTTCCATTGCTCGCATAGACTCGGTTCGGTTTCCAGCGTCATTTACGGCAAACTCGACAAAAAGGAGATCGACAGCACCATGATTGAGCACATGCTCCTCCAACCGAAACGCCCCGTAGGTTGAGTTGGTTCCTCCGATCGCTGCGTTGATGAAAGTGAACGCCACCTCTGGAAATCGGTGTTCTAGATATCGGTATGTCAATGCTCGATAGCTTGTAGATTCTAAATCTGAAGCACCTTCCCCCGCTGTAACCGATCCACCTATAAAAGCGACAGTCGCTTGATGGCCATTAGCTAATTGATGTGCGATACGCGTTAAACCGTTACGAGTACAATAATCATGTAATGTTTGCATATTAGCTTCCTTCTTTCATTTTTTTCATTAAAGCTGCTTCCGGTAAATGAAAATGTCTTTCCCGCGAGCATCTGCTGCGCGAGAAAGACTATTCATCCCAACCTAATTTTTTGATAGACTGTAAATTTCAGTCGCATCTTTCCAAACCGCTGCGAAGCAATCTCCAGTCAGCCTGTTCCATTCGCTAACGATAACCTCGTCGATCACTCGGTCCTTCTTCTCCGTATCGGGATCAATGTCCATGATCATAACCAAATCTGTACCTATTCGAAAAATTCGAATCGAGGTGAAACCTCTCTCACTGAGATGTTTTTCGATCTCTGCCGGAATATTCCGATGCAGTTGTTCATATTGTTCGATCTGATCAGCATGCAGTTTGGCAATCTTAATCTCTGTTCTCTTCATTAGAAATCCAATACAGAGAACGTAGCATATGCTTCTTTCTCAACCTTTTCGATATCAATATGGCCCGACAATCCCGGCTTCTTGGACACATGAACGAATCCGTTCGCATCAACTTCTGGGCAGTCATTAATCGGATTGTCCCAAATGAATGCTTCATACATCGATGTGTTTCTGATTGCCGCGATCATCTGCATGCACAGTTCTCCGCCGCCGTGTACTTCCGCACGAAGATTAAAGGATTCGGCCATGTGGGCAATTTTCATCGCTCCTGTGACACCGCCTTTTAACCCTGGACTTACACGAACCATGTCGCCTTTACCAAAATGCACGAAATCCGCCGAATTATAGAAGCTTCCAGGTGAAGTCTCTGCTACAAGAAGCGGTATGGACAATTTCTCTGCCAGCTTGCTATACGCATAAATGCTATACTCGCGCATCGGCTCTTCGTACCAATGATAATCTGCCTCTTCCAAAGCTTTGCCGAGGTATAATGCATCCAGGTAATCAAATCCGGCGGAGCCGTCATACATCAAAATAATATCTTTACCTACCTTGTTCCTCAAAGCTTGGCACAGCTCAGCATCTCTACGTGCATCACCCCATGCATGCAATTTGATCCCCTTATAGCCTCTTTCCAGACATTGATCAGCAACATCCATAAATTCCTCAATGGTTTTGTATGTGGCCGTACTGGCATACGCCATCGCTTTTTCCCGGAATCCACCGAGAAGTTGGTACAATGGAAGTTGTGCTTTTTTAGATGTAATGTCCCACAAAGCGATATCAACAAGTCCGAAGAAAGGGAGCGGTAAATAATCCAGACGGTCGATCTCCCAAATTTTATGATAAAGCAGTTCTTTTTGCAAAGGGTCTGCTCCGATTAGCAGATCTTTAAAGTACTTTTTTGCAATATAAACGAGATAATCCGCATTGCTGTAGGTTGCGAAGCCATCAATACCCTCATCGGTCATAATTCGAAGTACCGCATTGCTGGTATTGCCATAAACTTCAGGTCCTGCTAAACCATCGCGCCAGCCGAACCTCCTGCTATCCTTTTCTTGATTGCGCAGGTAAATTTTCACGTCAGTAATTTTCATATCGACTTTCCTCCATTATCTTAATTGGCTGCCGCCATCTGCTACGAGGCACGTGCCCGTTATTATTGATGCTTCTGGTCTTAAAAGTAAGGAAACAACACCGGCAATTTGCTCGGATGTTTGAATTGCCCCTGCTTCGATGCTAGCCTCTAGCTTTCGCAAGGCTTCTTCGGTGTTCACACCCGCTACTTCGCGGAACAAAGGTGTGTCTACACCAGCCGGAAGAACCGCATTTACGCGGATTCGATCCTTAAGCCATTCTTTGGCAAGTACTCGTGTAAGGTAATTGACTCCTGCTTTAGAAATGCCGTAGGCTGCATTCCCTTCTGCGAGACTTTGAGCCTGAATGGATGATATATTTATGACATTGCCACAGTTGACTTTCAACAGAGGGTAGGCAAGTCGGCATAATAAGTATACCCCTTTTAGATTTACATCCATAATGGCATCCCATAATTCAGGGTCGGTGCCAACCAGCGGTTGAGGCTTGCTCATGGCAGCGTTATTAACAAGAACATCTAGTCTTCCGTAGTTGGCTTCCCAATTCTGAAAAAGTTGATTGAGAGCCTCTTCATTCGTTACATCAATCTGCTGTTTATAACAGCGACCGAAGTTTCTAGTTATAATCCCTTCGACTTCATCAAGTAACATAGAATTTCGGTCTGCAATAACAACTGTATATCCTTCATCGGCCAATCGTATGGATATGGCTCTTCCAATGCCCGAGGCGCCTCCGGTGACCAAAGCAACTTTTACTGACATATAGATCCTCCCTTTGTCTATTACTCTCTAACTTTATAAACTTCGCCTTCGGATATTCCTATTTCATTAAAAGCATCCACTCTGACATATACAGGCTGGTCTTTAATCAATGCACCTATAACTATGTTCTTACTCCCAAGAACCATATAGCTGTGATACAATTTATCCGGCGCGAAGCCCCAAAGTACATTGTATCCGACAGCGTCATCGCTCTCCCATGTTACAGAAAGATCAAGCTCGCTTAAGAGTCTTAATTGGACATCGGTTACCTTATCGGGCAGTTCACCTGTACCTATTCCAAACACTCTCAACCCGGAAATACAGGCATGCTGGTTATGTGGGAGTTCCTTAACGGTGCATCTGATGTACCGCGCTTTTACCCCGAATTCTTTGACTACAAGATCATGCGGCAAATCGGTATCTACTTCTGATTTATCTTCAATGACGAAGTACTCCGTTCCGTCTACCGATCCCTCCAAGTGCCACCTGGTAACATGCTTCCGCTCGTCAATGTATCTGTTCGCTCCTTCCTTGAGAGTGACTCCCTCCGGAAGTGGAACGCCGTTCATCTGATCATCCGCAAAATTTATTTGTACGGCATGTACATCACATACTTGCTTCAGATCAACCTCAAGCCACTCTCCTGGCACATTGGATGCTGCTTTCCACCACGTCTGAACATTTTCATTCGTAGCATTCGAAGCATCTTTTCCTTCTTCATTGGAAGACGCATGGGCCGGTTTGCCATAGGAGAGAAGCATCCACGCTGGATTGCTCCATGGGTTCATCGTTGCCTGTTCGATCTCCATCGGCCAATCGCCATATCGTTGATTACAGAATAATTCCCCGTCATTATCAAAGCCAGCAGGCCACAGTCCCAAACGTCTTTCAAAATTGTGATTTACACTGATTCTCATGGATGAAGTATGCCAAAAATTCCCGAACTTGTCCTTCATCGTGGACCCATGTCCTGCACCGGGAATAAATCCACCTGGCTTATAGGAGTAAGGGTTATTTTTAGCTAACGTAAAAGGTCCCAGCGGGTTGTCGGATATATACACGCCATCCGAGTACACATTATATAGCGTTGCAGGGCTGGAATACTGTAAATAGTATTTGCCATTATATTTATCCATCCACGCCCCCTCGATCCACGGATCAGGGCCAAAATCAAGCCTTAACTTATTCAGCATTTCCTCGGTCATGTTTGGCGTACTTCTTATATAGGGTTGAACTAATCCCTCAATTTGTTCCGGAGTTATTTGATGATTTTCACCGTTTCTTTCATAGCCATGTTGGGTCGGATTGCCAAAAATAAGTTCAACCGGCTTACCTTTTCGTTTCATATCTTTCGGGTTCAGTTCAATCCCATAAATAGGCTTTTGGTTGGAACATCCCCAGTAGAAATAAACTTTGCCATCATCATCAACGAACACATTAGGATCCCAGAAAGGGAACTCCCCTGTTATCTCTTCAAATTCACCTYGAATTGGATCTTTTGTCCTATAAAATGAACAGTTTTTTCCAGCATTAGATGCGGAAAAATAAATGTATTCACCTATTACCCGTACATCCGGTGCATAGTCATAAATCGACGCATTTTCCAAGTAATGGTATTCCCAATCCACGAGATCTTCACTTGTAAGGAATCCAGCTGTCATCGAAGGAAAAAGGTAATACTTCCCATGAAACAGGATCATAGATGGGTCCGCTGCTTCTCTGGAGATACTCAGGAGCCCCTTTTCGTGAATAAACTGATACTTGTATGCCATATTGATAGGATTACATACATATTTCATTTTCGCCTTCTCCAGTTCTTCATTCAGCTGTTAGCGTATAGATTTCTGTGACATCTCTCCAATTTCCTACCAGTCTGTTCCACTCACTTACGATAGCCTCGTCGAACGTTCGGTCCTTCTTCTCCAAACCAGGATCAATATCCTGAATCATAACCAAATCTGTACCTACTCGAAATAATCGGATCAAGGTAAACCTCTCTCTTAGTACCTGATCCATTTCTGCTGGCATATTTGTATGCAGTTGTTCATATTGCTCTATCTGATCCGGATGCAGCTTGGCAATCTTAATCTCTGTTCTCTTCTTTGATGTCAAACGAATAACCCCTTTCATGTCTTACTAATTGGTAACATTGTAACAACCTCCTGATACTCGTGTGAATGAAGAAACTATGAATAAACTGAACAAATTATAAGTACCACAAGAAATATGTATGCGCGTACATTCGAACCTACTATGGCAACAAAAATGCCAGCTACAAGTCTATGACTCGTAGCTGGCATTTTATCCAATTCTTACTTTCCGCAACTCAAAACTTAGAATTATTGAATAATGATATCGTCGAAATACACGTTGTAGGTATTTCCATTTCCAGCCCATAAATCTCCCAATTTAATCTTGTTAAAATTGGTTAATCCTGTTGGTGATGCGACGAGGACTCCGTCGATATACATATCTACTTTCGTACCTGACGTATAATCCCACTTGAACTCATGCCAACCAGTCGTTCGGGTAATATTGGATGCGGTAACGGTAGCTCCTACTCGATATGAATATTTCGTCGTAGAGGCAGTAGCACTGACTAGTATACCTCGAATGTTGGTTGAATCGTCTACAAAAGCACCCGCCTGCATAGTGGTTGATGAAGCATTATCATAGAACCACACGGTAGCTACCTTATTGTACGATGTCGAGAAGATTCGCTGTATCGCATCCTGATCTTCATTAGTTATGTAGCTGCTGCTGCCGGAATGGGCTTGTGCCGTGCTGATTGATGCTGTGCCATTCGCCGTAGTCCAATTGGCTAATCCCGTTTCAAATCCGTCTGAGAATGTTGGTGGTACTGGCGGGAGGTTGAGCGTATCCGTAATCTCAACATCATCAAACTTGGCTGCTGTAGCTGTTACCCCCTCTGCCCACAGATCTCCTATAGTGATCTTGTTAAAGCTTGTCAATCCAGTCGGTGAAGCTATTAAATTACTATCGATATACATATCCACTTTAGTACCAGAAGTGTAGTCCCAAGTAAACTTATGCCATCCGGTGGTACGGTTAACATTCGACGTATAATGAGTACCATCTATACGATAGGAATATTTGGTCGCGGAGTTCCCTGTGTAAACTTCAATCGCTCGGTTGGATACACCGTCATTGACAAATCCGGCAACGAGCATGTTCGTCACAGAAGCATCATCGTAAAACCACATAGAAACGATTTTATTCTGAGAGGTACTAAAGCTTTGATAAATAGCATCCTGATCCTGATTCAATGCATAACTGTTGCTGCCTGCATGCACGGTTGTTGTGCTCGTCGAAGGAGTACCATTTGCATTCACCCAGTTTCCGAATCCATTCTCAAATCCATCCAATGTATACATGKATTGGTATCTACTAATCGGTGCGGGTCCATCTCCGCCATCGACCCCAGCGTTATCAATAATCGCTTGTGCTGTAGCATCCCACGCATTGTTGGCGACACTATAATTATCTGATGCAACGTTGCTTCCATCTGCTTGCATTATACTCATTCCTGCAGAATAATAATTATAACGAGCAATATTATCGTGAGCATTGAGATATTCTGAAGCACCGGAGAATTGTCTACTGGCAAAGTACCATTTAGAAGTAGCAGTGCCCGTATTRCTAAAAACATTGTTGGTCGTATAATAACCATCTGTTCCATTGTCATGATAAATATAAGCATATTGATTTTTTTGAGCATAAAGGTAATTGTTGGAGACTTGAGACCCTCGCTGTTCGCCAAGTGTATAGATGCCTCCGCCATCGTTCATTGATTTCATATAATCATGAATTAAATTATGACTAATGATATTATTTTTCGCTATTGTTGGTCCATACTCATCTACAGCGCCCCATCCGAAGCCCACGGAGATTGCCGTATAAGGAAGATCGTAAAGTGTATTATGACGAATAACGGAACCTTCTGTAAATCCTACAAAAATACCTATGTTGTCTCCGTACTCTACACCTATATTCGTTATTGTATTATTAGAAACAACATTATTTTTCACAATAAGACGTGAATCGGTTGGATGATGGTCAATATCAGGGTCAACGCCACCGATATTAATGCCATTTCCTGATAGTTCCGTGAAGCTGTTATGATCAATCGTATTATCCTGACTTCCATAATTGAAACTTAATCCGGCATTGCCCATATGTGTAAATGTACAATTCTGAACTGTAACATTCTTTGCCGCACTAAAGCTTACACCAGCTGGTGTAACTAGTTTATGGTAATTGCCATTTACAGGATCAAGGAGAATAACACCTCCCTGATTATCCGGATATCCGTAGTTACCATTTGGCATTAGCCAAGTATTATAAGAGAAGGTAAGACCGTCCAACTTCATGTTGTGTACTGGGTTATCCAGGGTTCCATCCCCTTGAATTAATGTCTCAAGTGTTGCTGCAATAGCTATCGCTGTCGACATGTCTTCTCCAGTACGTGGCTTATAATACATATAGCCGTCACTGCGATTTAGGTACCATTCTCCTGCGGCATCCAATAATTCATAGGCATTTTCAATCCAAGTAGCGTTGGTTAGCCTAGACTGCACATTTGTAAATCCAGGATTTTTCATAGTGATATTCGTACCGCTAATCGAATCGATTCCGATACGATGACGTTGCCAGCTATTTTGAGCCACAATTTCGATATTTCTTACGTTCCCCCAACTGGCAATCGTGGAGTATGTGCCTGTAGAAGGGGCAGTATAACCTGTGCTAGTCTTTGTAAAACCTGGATTATTCGCACTCTTGGCACGAGTTGCTCTGAGGCCATTGACATAGACTTGTCTCGTATCCAATGTCGTTCCTACATAAGCTTTATATATATTCAAACCTGTATCATGAAGTGTCCAACCTGTAATCGGAGTACCGCCGCTTATGATAGGCGTACTTCCTGTATCCGCTTTATAAATGACATTATATCCATTCGTTCCTGAATCCTCAGAAGTGAATGTTAATGTGGATGCGAGTTGATAAGTTCCACCCATAAGGATAACTTCAATATCACCCGTCATATTGGTGTTCAGTGTGCGAACTTCGGCTTGTGCTTTCTGTAGCGTCAAGAATGGTTGAGATTGCGTACCCGGATTGCTGTCATCACCGGTAGGTGAAACATAAAGAGTGGTTTGTACAGCAGCAGATGCATGGTTAACATTTGTAGATAAAGTCAATGTGACGGTAAAAATGAGAGCAAAAATCAGAAGAAAATGAATTTTTTTCATAATTAGCTTTCCCCATTTCTAAATGTTTAGTTCAACACGAAATCAAATGAAACCGCTTCCAATTCATCTATTTCAAAAGGGACTTTCCAGTTTCCTCCTTTCGATTTGGTAACTTCATCGTAACAACTAACTTTATTCGCGTACATGAAGAAACTAATAATAAACTGAACAAATTATAAGTGCATAAAGAAAACGCAAAAAAACCACTCGCATCAACTGAAAGAGTGGTTTCATATTTATTAAAGATCCATCATAAATTGATAAGTCAAATCATTGAAGACCGGTAATTTCTCATGCCCGAAATCAGGGAAGATTTCCAGCTTTTTAGTGGATTTAATTTTATTGTAAGCAGCGAATTGCGTTGAAGGCGGACATACGGTATCCATAAGTGTAACCGCCATCATCACGTCACCTTGAATGCGATCTGCTAAGTATTGAATATCAATATATCCCAGCTGTGTGAATATCTCGTCCTCACGCTTATGCTGCGGTCATGATGACGGAAAAAGTCCTTCAATTCTTGATAAGCATCCTTGGCCAAATCCATTTCCCATACACGTTTATAGTCACATAGGAAAGGATAGAGTGGCGCTAACTTCTTAATACGCGGTTCTAATGCTGCACAAGCAATCGTCAACGCTCCGCCTTGTGAGCCTCCCATCGCACCTACACGAGCTGGGTCAACCTCAGGCATGCTCATCGCGATACCTGCTAGCTGTGCTGTATCCAAGAAAATATCACGGAATAACAGTTGATCTGGATGATCATCAAGTCCGCGAACGATATGTCCTCTTATTGTTGTCCCTTTGACGCCGCCTACGTCCTCTGACTTACCGCCTTGACCACGGCAATCCATCGCGAAGACGGAATAACCCAGTGCTGCGTAAGAAAGTTTATCGTTCCAATCCCCTGAATTTCCTGTGTATCCATGAAACTGCACGATGGCAGGATGCGGCTCTGTCATTTGCTTAGGACGCACATATTTCGCATATATGCGAGCTCCCTTAACACCTGTGAAATATAGATCAAAGCAGTCTGCAAATGGTACTTGAAATTCACTTGGGATAAGCTCGATTTGGGGATCTATCGCCTTCATTTCAGCGATTGCGCGCTCCCAGTACGCAGCAAAATCATCAGGACGAGGATTTCGCCCTTCATACGTGAGAAGCTTGTCTAATGGATAATCAACAGCTGGCATGTTCCATCCTCATTTCTATCTTATGGTTTCTATAAAAGTAGAGGGGACCGCGACTGACGGTCCCCTCTACTTTGTTTATCTTATTGCCATTGCTTCAAATACAAACGGTTTGCCGCTTCTGTCATGTCATTTCCAAGTTCTTTCTTAAACTGTTCAATAAATTTGTCCCAATCGTCCAGCGATTTGGATCCGATAATCACACTTGCGAACATTGTTTTGAACTCTGCCATCTTATTGTTCACTTTAGGAGTCAAATCTTCGCCCGACGGAGTTTTCAAAGGACCATTGACGCGAGTGAAACTCCAGTCAACATTCGCTTTCGAATAGATCCCCGACGCATCTTCTTCATATTTCTTTATATTGTCGATGAAAATCTTCGGACTAACTGTTTTCGTAAATTCCCAGTTCTCCCCGCCTGGCACYATCAAACCGAAAGCTTCTTTTAATTGACCATCAGCATTATTCAATTCCTTCTTGACGACAGGCAGACCATCCACCATATCATATGTCTTTCCTGCAATTCCATATCTCACCATCATAGAAAGATCTTGATCGGTTCTGAGCTTATCCATAGTACTCATAACGGCATGCAATTTATCCGGATCTTTCTCCAATTGTTTGCCGAATATCATAGGTTGAGCCAAAATAAGTTCATTGGATCCAATTACTGGCTTCAGATTAGGTTTAGCTTTCGGAATCGGAACAAACTCCATTTTCGCCTGTGGGTTTTTACCGACTACTTGTTCATAAACGGAACCTGGATCGAATGGCGGCGCAATTTTTTGGTTTAAGGCTACATATTGTTGAACAATCGTATTTCCATTAATAAATTCATTATTGAGTGCAGCGTTGTCCATTGTAACAAATTCCGGATTGATATAGCCTGCTTTATACCACTTGTTTACTGTTGCTAATGCTTCGCGGTATTCGGGAATAAATGCGGAGTAGACCAACTTGCCGTCCTTCATTTGCCATGTATCGAATGTCACGCCGTATGCGGCAAATACAAAATACAACGCTTGGTTAATGTAATCTTTGCCTCTAGCTGAAACTGGATACTTGTTCGGATATTTTTGCTTGTAGGCTTTAAATAATGCTTCGTAGTCATCCAAAGTTTGCGGAACTTTCAGACCTAGCTCATCAAGAATATCTTTCCGAACCACAAGTCCGTAAGGATAAATAGTTGATTGTTGACCAGCAAAAAAGCCTGCAATCTTACCATCTACCGTAAAGCGACTAAAGACTTGCTCCTTTGTCAAACCAGCTGCCTGATAT